>NZ_RAWT01000065.1:0-12930 GCF_003612005.1 Pyramidobacter sp. CG50-2 | reverse complement strand
CTTGCCGTGGTCGATGTGCCCGATCGTTCCGATGTTCAGATGGGGCTTGCTGCGCTCAAATTTCTCTTTTGCCATTGTTTTTTCCTCCCTAGGCTTTCCTAGAAACTTACTTTTTGCCAGCGGAGTCAGCGCCGCTGGGGTTCAAGATCGTCTCGGCAACATTCTTGGGAACCGGTTCGTAGTGGTCAAACTGCATGGTGTAGTTGGCGCGCCCCGAAGTTTTGCTTCTCAAATCGGTGGCGTAACCGAACATCTCGCCCAGAGGCACATAGGCCTTGATCGCGCGGGCATTCGCCCTCATTTCCATGCCGTCAACACGGCCACGGCGGGACGAAAGATCGCCCATAACGTCGCCCACGTAATCCTCCGGAGTCACGACTTCGACGGACATAATAGGCTCCATCAGCGTGGGATTCGCCTTTCTCATGGCCTCCTTGAAAGCCATCGAAGCGGCGATCTTGAAGGCCATTTCCGAAGAGTCGACCTCGTGATAGCTTCCGTACACCAACTCGACTTTCACGCCGATGACGGGGAACCCGCCGAGAACGCCGCTGCCCATGGCTTCTTCGAAGCCTTTCTGGCAGGCGGGGATGAATTCGCGAGGAATGACGCCGCCGACGATATCGTCCTCAAACACAAATCCTTCTTGTCCGTCGGGCAAAGGCTCCATGTTGATGACACAATCACCGTACTGTCCATGGCCGCCGCTCTGACGGACGAACTTGCCCTGAACCTTTTCAACGCGGTTCTGAATGGCCTCGCGGTAAGCGACCTGCGGACGCCCGACGTTGACGTGGACGCCGAACTCGCGGCGCAGGCGGTCGACGATGATGTCAAGATGGAGCTCGCCCATGCCGGAGATCGTCGTCTGCCCCGTTTCTTCGTTATCTTTGACGACGAAGGTCGGATCTTCGTCAGACAGAGCGATCAGCCCCTTGGCCAATTTGGTTTTGTCCTCGGTCGTCGCGGGCTCGACCGCCAGCGTGATGACGGGAGCGGGGAAGGTCAGACTTTCGAGCACGACGGGATTGTTCTCGTCGCAGAGAGTGTCACCCGTACGGGTGTTTTTGAGACTGGGCAGGGCCACGATCATGCCGGCGCTGGCGTCGTCGATGTCGATACGCTTGTTGGAATGCATCAGGAGGATGCGGCCAATGCGTTCGCGCTTACGGCTTGCAGGATTGTAAAGAGTGTCGCCAGTATGAAGCGTGCCGGAGTAAATACGACAAAACGTCAAACGCCCCACAAAGGGATCGACAGCGACCTTGAACGCCAAAGCCGAGAGCGGCTCGTCCATCTTAGGATGGCGTTCAATCACCTTGGTCTCGTCATCAGGAGAAGTCCCCTCGACTGCGGGAATATCGACGGGACTGGGCAGATAATCGATAACCGCATCAAGCACGGGCTGAATCCCCTTATTTTTAAAAGCGCTGCCGCAGAAGCAGGGCACGAACTTCAGCGCGATCGTCTGACGGCGGATGGCCGCCTTCAGCTGTTCGACCGTCGGCTCCTGCCCTTCAAGATACATGTTCATGATCTCATCGTCGACGTCGCCCAGCTGCTCGATGAGGTTCTCACGATACATTTTCGCGTCGTCGAGCATATCGGCGGGAATGTCGCGAAGCTCAGGATGCGCGCCGGTTTCGTCAACATAGACGACCTCCTTCATATGAAGAAGGTCAACGATTCCCTGAAAAGAATCCTCCGCACCGATGGGCAGAACCACCGGCACAGCACGAGCACCGAGACGATCATGAATCTGGCTTACGACGCCAAAAAAGTTCGCGCCGACACGATCCATCTTGTTGATGAACGCGATGCGAGGGACCTTGTACTTGTCAGCCTGACGCCAGACCGTTTCCGATTGGGGCTCGACGCCGCCGACCGCACAGAAGACGGAAACGGCTCCGTCGAGGACGCGCAAAGAACGTTCCACTTCGACCGTAAAATCCACGTGGCCGGGAGTGTCAATAATATTGATAAAACAATCCTTCCACTGGCAGGTAATAGCGGCGGAAGTGATGGTGATCCCGCGTTCGCGCTCCTGAGCCATCCAGTCCATGGTCGCGGTGCCGTCGTGAGTTTCGCCGATCTTGTAGTTCACGCCCGTGTAGAACAGGATGCGTTCCGTGGTCGTGGTCTTCCCGGCGTCGATATGGGCGGCAATGCCAATGTTGCGGAGTTTCGTCAGATCCTTAGTCAGCATGAAACGTCACCAACGGCTGACTACCAACGGTAATGAGCGAAGGCTCTGTTGGCCTCGGCCATCTTGTGGGTATCTTCGCGTTTCTTCACAGAACTGCCCTCATTGTTGTAGGCGTCCATCAACTCGCGGGCAAGACGTTCCGCCATGGGCATGCCTTTTTTGCTGCGGGCGTAGGAAATGATCCAACGGATGGCCAACGCCTGCGCACGCGCGGGAGCGACTTCGACGGGGACCTGATAGGTCGCGCCGCCGACACGGCGGGAACGGACCTCGACCGCGGGCTTGACGTTTTCCATAGCCTTCTCAAAAAGAGCCATGGGTTCGACCTTCAGCTTCTCGGAAGCTTTTTCGAGAGCGCCGTACATAATGCCTTCGGCAATGCTCTTCTTGCCGTCGAGCATCAGAGTATTGATGAACTTCGTGACGACAACGCTGTTGTAAGTCGCATCAGCGATGGTTTCACGTTTTTTGATATGCCCTTTACGCGGCATGGAATTTCCTCCTTAAATACTTACTTGGGACGGCGAGCGCCGTACTTGGAACGGCTGCGCTTGCGATCCGCAACGCCGCCACAGTCGAGAGCTCCGCGAACGATGTGGTAACGGACGCCGGGAAGGTCCTTGACGCGACCGCCGCGCACGAGAACCACCGAGTGCTCCTGCAGGTTGTGTCCGACGCCGGGAATGTAAGACGTAACCTCAATGCCGTTGGTCAGACGGACACGAGCCACCTTGCGAAGGGCCGAGTTGGGCTTCTTGGGAGTCACGGTGTAGACACGGGTGCAGACGCCGCGGCGAACGGGAGAGTTCTGCAGCGCGGGAGACGCCGACTTGTAAGTCGCAGCGACGCGTCCCTTACGCACAAGCTGATTGATTGTTGGCACGATATTTCCTCCTTCTTCCGAAAAAATTCTATTGAACTTCGCCGAAGAACAACTTCTCCGGCTGTCTTCCGTATGATGTACACCGGTCCGGGTTTGTCTGGATAAGTTCCGCGCGGGGAAGAAAAACCAGCCTCTCTCGAGAGCATTCGTTTACTCAAGCCCTGGGGCTTGATCCACGGCAGATTAAACCAAAATGGTCCCAGACGTTCACCTTTCCCGAGGGAAAGAGCGCGCATCCTTGGAATCATCGCGGTTCCCGATAAAAGGACACAGTTCACCCTCGCACGAAAGACACCAAGTGATAATAGCAACGGGGCGCGCTAATGTCAAGCTTTTAGCACGCCCCGCATCGAGTATTTTAAGCCGATTTCTTCGACATTTTAAACTTACACATTTGACTTTTCTTAGATTCTCACTCGTCCGCCGGGACCTCAGCGCCGTCAGACAGCTGTTTTTCCGCAGCATCATCGGCGTTCTCAGCTTCGGAGACGGGCACGAACTTGCTGGAAACATTCAGGCTCTGAAAGCGTTCGATCCCCGTTCCCGCAGGAATCAGGTGACCAATGATGACGTTCTCCTTGAGCCCCATCAGATGATCGACCTGACTGCGCACAGCGGCGCCGGCAAGGATCTGGGCGGTCTGCTGGAAAGACGCGGCGCTCAGGAAACTCTCTGTTGCCAGAGCGGCCTTGGTGATCCCGTGAATGAATTTTTTGCATACGGGAGAAACACGCAGCTTACGCACGTAGGAAACGCGTGAAATCAGCGTCACTTCTTCGCTCTGCGGTGAAGCGGGACGCAGGCTCAGCTTCGGCACGCGGCTGGCAATGATGCGGGCAGCGTGTTCTTCCGTGAGCGTAACGCCGGCGGGGATGCTGCCCCTGCCTTCGCCGAGTTCTACGGCTTCCAGCGTGACTTTGCCGACAACGGCATTGATGAGCGCCTGGGCCAGATACTCGTCAAGATGAACGGGCTTGTCGCTGTCGTGCAATGCCAGCGTCTTGATCTTGTTCTGCAGAATGGCCCGAATCACCGACGCGTCGACGATCCTGGGCATATTAGGCGCGGGATTGCCTTCGGCGTCGAAAGCGGCAGTCAGAAGTTTGCCCCAGTGAGTGCTGATCAGGCGCTCCTGGAGGTAATCGATAACGTCGATGTGCTGGACGTTCTTCCAGATGCGGATGCTTTTGACGGGATTGCTGCTGAGTTTTTGCACCAGCTCGCCGTTGACCAGATCGTTGGTCCTGGCGATCACCGTGTCGCCTATCGAAACATCCTTGGCCAAATAGGCCGCGTCAGTGAGTTTGCGCAAAGTTTCCACGTCACGATAGAAATGAGGCTCCGAAGGCGTGGCTGTGATGCGAGTCAAGTCCTGCAGCGTCAGCTCGCGAGAGTTGGGGATCACCGTGCCGTCGGCGCAGGTGATGGGTTCCACGGGCTGGAACCCTTTCAGGCGCGCGCGGAATGAAGCTTCGCCGACAATGACGTCCAGCGGACCGTCGCTGTCACGCAGATGAAGCTTGGTCATCGGCGTGCCGGCTTTGAGAAGTTCCTCGACCAGCGGACGGTCGATAACAGTCTTCTGACGGCTCGTGATCTCCGGCGTGGGATGAACGCCTTCCTGTCCAAGGAAGGTTTTGCCGGAAAGCGTTCTGACGGCCTCTTCAAGATTGCGCTTGTTCTCCGCCGTCAGTTCGTCGATCTCCTTCTGCACGTCGGAAGCCCAGACCAGATCGCCCGCCACCAGCGAAGTGTCGCCTTCGTCGATGACGCGCAGCCGGTTGATCGGAGCGACTTTGCGCAGAATGACCTCAATGTGCTTGTTGTTGATGGAAACGCCCTGCGAACGATACACTTCCTGGATGCTGTCCACCAAGTATTTCTGCACGGCTTCCTGTCCCTCGACTTCGAGCAGCTGCTGAGGGTCGATGTAACCGTCGGTGATCAGAGTATCCGCTTTGACTTCATCCCCCTCCTCCACCAGAATGCTTTGAGAGGCGGGAATATTGTAGGTAACCTTCTGCACGACGTCGCTGTCGTTAGGGGTGCCTTCGATGATGACCTTGCGCTTGCCCTCGAGCTCGCGCACTTCGGCCACTTTGCCGTTGAGCCCGGCCAGATAGGAGACCTTCTTGGGGCGGCGGGCTTCGAAAAGCTGTTCGATGCGAGGAAGCCCCTGGGTGATGTCCTCTCCGGAAATGCGCACGCCGCCGGTGTGGAACGTGCGCATCGTCAGCTGAGTGCCGGGCTCGCCGATGGACTGCGCCGCGACGACGCCGACCGCTTCGCCGATGTTGACCATCTTGCGGCTGGACAGATCGACGCCATAACACTTCTGGCAGATGCCGTAAGGCGACTCGCAGCTTAACGGGCTGCGAACCCAGATGTGCTCGCGAAGGTTCTCGATTTCAAGGGCCTTGTCCGGCGAGATCAGTTCGTTTTTGCTGATAATACGTTCACCGCTGACGGGATCGTCGATGTCTTCAAGGCTGGTGCGCCCGGCAATGCGTTCGCTCAGCGGGATGACGACCTTGCCGTCGCTCTTCATCGGCTCGATCTTGATGCCCTTGCTGGTGTGACAGTCTTCCTCGAGGACGATGATGTCCTGGGCGACGTCGACCAGACGGCGGGTCAGATATCCCGACTTGGCGGTGCGCAGAGCCGTATCGGCCAGCCCCTTGCGGGCGCCATGCGTGGAAATGAAGTACTCCAGCATGTTCATGCCTTCGCGGAAGTTCGTGGTGATGGGATAATCGATGATGCGCCCCGTCGGATCGGCCATCAGGCCGCGGATGCCGGCCATCTGCGCCAGCTGCCCTCTGCTGCCTCGGGCGCCGGACTCGACCATCATGCGGATAGGGTTGGTAACAGCCATGTGATCCATGATGGAGTCGCCGATCTTGCCGGCCGCGCCGGACCACAGATCTTCCTTCTGACGCAGATATTCGTCTTCGGTGAGAATCCCCATCTCGTATTGGTCGCGAATGCGTCCGTCGACGTCCAGCGACTCATTGACGAGCTGCTGCTTCTCGGGCGGGATGACGATCGCCTGCATCTGGAAACTCAGGCCGCTGAGACAGGCCCAGTGATAGCCGAGGTTCTTGATGGAGTCGAGCGTGTCGACCATCTCGATGTGGCTAAGATAATCGTACGCCTTGTCGAGCATGGCGCTGAGGTCTTTCTTGCCCATCTGGAAGTTGACGAAGCGCAGGCGCGGGTTGAGGTGCAGGTTGAACAAAGCGCGTCCGGGCGAAGTGATCAGCCACTTGCGGGTCTTGGGATCGAGGAAATCGCCGTCCTCCATGCCTTTTTTGGTGAGCGGCTTCCATTCGGGATCCCAGCGCAGATAGATACGCGTGTTGACGTGCACCGCTCCGTGATCGAGAGCGGTCATCACGTCGTCGAGACTGTCGTAGTAAGTGTTCTCCCCCTTGAGGCCGGAGACCATGTTGGTGATGTAGTACACGCCGAGCAGGATATCCTGGGTGGGCGAAACGATCGGCTTGCCGCTGGCGGGCGAAAGCAGATTGTTGGCGGCCAGCATGAGCATACGCGCTTCGGTCTGGGCTTCGATGGACAGCGGCACGTGAACGGCCATCTGGTCTCCGTCGAAGTCGGCATTGAAGGCCGTGCAGGCCATGGGATGGAGGCGGATGGCCTTGCCTTCCATGAGGATCGGTTCGAAAGCCTGAATGCCCAGACGGTGCAGCGTCGGGGCGCGGTTGAGCATGACGGGATGGTCCTTGATGATCTCTTCGAGGATGCCCCAGATCTCTTCGTTGCCGCGCTCGATCATGCGCTTGCCGTTTTTGACGTTGGTGGCGATGCCCTTCTCGACCATCTTCTGGATGACGAACGGCTTGAACAGCTCCAGCGCCATCTGCTTGGGCAGGCCGCACTGATAGAGGCGCAGGAAGGGACCGATGGCGATGACGGAACGGCCGGAATAATCGACGCGCTTGCCCAACAGGTTCTGGCGGAAGCGTCCTTTCTTGCCGCGCAGCAGGTCGGTGAGACTCTTGAGGGGCCGGTTGCCGGCGCCGAGCACGGCTTTGCCCATGCGGCCGTTGTCGATCAGGGCGTCGACGGATTCCTGAAGCATGCGCTTTTCGTTGCGGATGATGATCTCGGGCGCCTTGAGTTCCTTCAGCTTGCTGAGGCGGTTGTTGCGGTTGATGACGCGGCGGTACAGATCGTTCAGGTCGGAGGTGGCGAAGCGGCCGCCGTCGAGCTGGACCATGGGACGCAGATCGGGCGGAATGACGGGCAGCACTTCGAGCACCATGGACTGGGGCGCGCAGTCGCCCTTGCGGAAATCCTCGACGACCTGAAGGCGTTTGACGATCTTGCGGCGCTTCTGCCCCGTCGTTTCGGAAAGTTCCTCGCGCAGCTCCTGGACGAGGTGGTTCAGATCCATGGCGCAGAGTTTTTCGCGCACGCCCTCGGCGCCGATGCCGGCCTTGAACTTGGGATCGTAAGCCGAGCACAGATGCTGTTCGCGCTCGATGATGATGTCGGAATCGGAGAACGGCGATTCGCCCTCGTCGATGACCAGGTAGCAGGGATCCTCGACGACGACGCTCTCGAGCTGCGAGGTGAAGCGGTGCGGATATTTTTCCTGGAACAGGGTGTGTTCCGACTGGGAAAGGATCTGTCCCTTGCCGTAGGGCAGACGGGTCACCGAGGTGACGATGTAGCTGTCCTGAGTGCCGGTCTTGCGGCGCTCGGCCTCCACTTCGCTGCCACCGCGCAGGGCAGTCAGATCGGATTCGGAAATACTGTCGCCGGGCTTCCATTTCATCTCGCCTGCGGACTCGGCGGCGGGGCCTTCAGCCGTCAGCACGGGGACTTCGTCGGCCGTGACGCCGTTGAGAGAAACGATCGTGTAGGCCGGCTCCGCCGAGAAGGATTCCTCCCCCCACTCCGACTGATAGCGGGCCAGTTGATTGGCGCTGATCACGTCGCCGACGGAAAGCGGCACGTCGTCGGTGGAAAGGATGCGGTACGCTTCTTCGGCCTTGAATTTCGGATCGTAATGGGCGTGGACGCGCATCTCTGATTCGGAGATCACGTCGTCCTTGGCGGCCAGGTCGGGACGCTTGCCCTCAATGACGACCTTGTACGCCGCCTCGCGCTTGCGCAGCGGTGCGAAATAGACCACGCGCTCCAGCATTTTGGTGGGCGTGCCCAGCAGCAGGCTGAGACGGCTGGGAATGCCGCGCAGATACCAGATGTGCACGACGGGAGCCGCCAGCTCGATATGCCCCATGCGCTCGCGGCGCACGCGGTTGTCGGTGACTTCGACGCCGCAGCGGTCGCAGACGACTCCCTTGAACTTGGGACCGCTCTTCTTGTATTTGCCGCAGGCGCACTCATAGCTTTTGGTCGGCCCGAAGATGCGCTCGCAGAAAAGGCCGTCGCGTTCGGGACGCAGCGTGCGGTAGTTGATCGTTTCGGGCTTTTTGACTTCGCCGTGGGACAGCTCTCGGATCTGGTCGGGGGTGGCCAGGCGCAGACGGATTCCGACGATTTCTTTATTCATAAGGAGAATCACTCCATTTCTATCCAATAAATGACGAAAAGACGAATACGGGACCGAAAAACGCTCGGAAGCGAAAGAGGCGGCAGCAGCGTCTCTCCCGCTCTTCTTTTTGCCGTTTACTCGTTCAGATTGGGCATTTCCTGAGTTTCGGGATCCGCCGCGTTTTCGCCGCCGGCGTTTTCTTCATCCGCATCCGGCAGCATCTCGGATTCTTCCTCGCCGTCGGATTCTTCAACGTCCCGTTCCGCCGGCTGACCGGGCAGATCCGCTTCGGCGGCGAACATCATGTCGTTGGCGGTAATGTTGTCGATGTCGCTGGGACGACGCGGGCCGTCGTCATCGTCGTCGATCGGCAGGGGACCGGACGTGCCGTCGCTGTAATCGATGGAAACGGTCAGGCCAAGCCCCTCCAGTTCCTTGACGAGAACCTTGAAGCTCTCGGGCACGCCGGGCTTGGTGAGGTTCTGCCCCTTGATGATCTTCTCGTAGGTCTTGAGGCGGCCGCGGATATCGTCGGACTTGACGGTGAGCATCTCCTGAAGCACATGCGCGGCGCCGTAGCCCTGCAGGGCCCAGACTTCCATCTCGCCGAAACGCTGGCCGCCGAACTGGGCCTTTCCGCCCAGAGGCTGCTGCGTGATCAGACTGTACGGCCCGACGGAACGGGCGTGCAGCTTGTCGTCGACGAGGTGGTTCAGCTTGAGCATGTACATGACGCCGACGGTGCTGGGCTCGGCCATCAGATCGCCGGTACGGCCGTCGCGCAGGCGGATCGTGCCGCCCGACGAGAGTTTGCCGCGCAGGTCGGGCTCGCGGTCGGAGATTTCCTGCAGCATCGTGTAGATCTCCTCTTCCGTGGCGCCCTCGAACACGGGAGTGCCGACGTGCCAGCCGTTCTTGAGGGCGACGAAACCGAGGATGACCTCGAGCACCTGGCCGAGGTTCATGCGGCTGGGAACGCCCAGCGGGTTGAGGCAGACGTCGACGGGCGTGCCGTCGGGAAGGTAGGGCATGTCCTCCACGGGGAGGATGCGGGAAACGACGCCCTTGTTGCCGTGACGTCCCGACATCTTGTCGCCGACGGTGATCTTGCGCCACTGGGCCACGTAGACTTTGATGACTTCGTTGACGCCGGGGCTGAGCGACTCGGGATTGTCGACGTGGTTGAGCCGCTTGACGGAGACGACTTTGCCGCGCGTGCCGTGAGGCAGGTGCAGCGACGTGTCGCGCACTTCGCCGGCCTTCTCGCCGAAAATGGCGCGCAGCAGCTTCTCCTCGGGGCTGTGGTCGGCTTCGCCCTTGGGCGTGACCTTGCCGACGAGGATGTCGCCGGGGTTGACCTCGGCGCCGATGCGCACCACGCCGTCTTCGTCGAGGTTGCGCAGCGCGTCTTCGCCGACGTTGGGAATGTCGCGGGTGATCTCTTCCGGCCCGAGCTTGGTGTCACGGGAGTCGATCTCGTACTCTTCGATGTGGATGGAAGAGAAATAATCTTCCTTGACGAGCTTTTCGCTGAGCAGGATCGCGTCCTCGTAGTTGTACCCTTCCCACGGCACGAACGCGATGAGCACGTTGCGCCCCAGCGCCAGCTCGCCGCCGTCGACGGACTGGCCGTCGGCGAGCAGTTCGTCGGCCTTTACCTTGTCGCCCACGTCGACTTTTGGACGCTGATGGATGATCGTGCCCTGATTGGAACGCAGGAACTTGTCGAGCTCGAATTCGTGGCGGCCGCCGCCGTCGTCGGTCACTTCGATGCGGTCGGAATCGACGTAGGTGACGGAACCGTCGCAGGAGGAATAGACGCAGCAGCCGGAATCGCGGGCGACGCGCTCTTCGATGCCAGTGCCGACGAAAGGCGCTTTGGGCAGCAGCAGGGGCACCGCCTGGCGCTGCATGTTCGAGCCCATCAGGGCGCGGTTGGCGTCGTCGTGCTCGAGGAACGGGATCAGCGCGGCGGAAGCCGACACGACCTGCTTCGATGACACGTCGAGGAAATCCACCTGTTCGGGAGCGATCTTGACGATGTCGCCCTTGTAGCGGGCGTATACGGCGTCTTCCGTCAAGCGTCCCGTTTCCGGATCGAAGGGCGTGTTGGCGCGGCCGACGTAATAGGTGTCCTCCTCGTCGGCGGACAGATAGACGATGTCTTCCGCCTTCATGGAGACCACGCCGTTTTTGACGGGACGGCGCGGCGTGATCAGGAAGCCGTACTCGTTGAGACGCGCGTAGGTTCCCAGCGAAGTCACCAGACCGATGTTCGGGCCTTCGGGCGTCTCGATGGGGCAGATGCGGCCGTAATGCGTATAGTGAACGTCGCGGGCTTCGAATCCGGCGCGCTCACGGCTCAATCCGCCGGGTCCCAGGGCCGAAAGGCGGCGGCGGTGCGTCAGCTCCGAGAGAGGATTGTTTTGATCCATGAACTGCGACAGCTGCCCCGAGCCGAAGAACTCGCGCAGGGCGGCCGCCAGCGGGCGCACGTTGATCAAATCGCGGGCCATGGCCTTGCTGAGGTCGGCCACCGTGGTCATGCGTTCCTTGGCGATACGCTCGAGGCGCAGCATGCCGATGCGCAGCTGGCTCTGCAGCAGTTCGCCGATGGAGCGGACGCGGCGGTTGCCGAGGTGGTCGATGTCGTCGACACGCTCCTCGCCGATCTCGGGGAAGGTCATGTCATCGCGCTGCTCCTCCGTGTCGCGCAGAGCGACCAGCCCCTTGACGATGCGGATCAGATCGTCGAGCGTGAGCAGATATTCGTCCTTCTTCAGGTCCAGGCCGAGGCGGCGGTTCAGCTTGTAGCGGCCGACGCGCCCCAGCGTGTAGCGGCGCACGTCGAGGAACAGTTCGTCGAAGTATTCGCGCGCGCCCTCGATGCGCACGGGCTCGTTCGGCCTCATACGGCGCAAAATTTCCAGCAGGGCCTCGTCGGTGCTGTTGGTGTTCTCCTTCTCGAGAGCGGAGACGAAGATCGGCGCCACATTCCACACCTTGAGCGACGTGCGTCCCTGTTCCCAGAGCAGCTCGAGCCCGTCTTTGTCAAGTCGGGTCCCTTCGTGGAGCAGCACCTGCCCACGGGAATCGGTGACCGACTCGGCCAGCAGGCGGCCGGCCGCTTCTTCCGTGACGATGTCCAGATCTTCCACGACGCCGCCGAACGCCTTGAGCAGCTCTTCGTTCGTCCCCAGGCCGAAGGCCTTGAGCAGCAGCGTGGCGGGCAGCTTGCGGCGGCTGTCGATGTTGACCGACAGCGAATCGCCGGTCATGACGAACTCCACCCAGGCGCCGCGCTCGGGAATGATCTTCGCCGAATAGTTCTGTACGCCCGAGGCGCCGGGTTCGGACTTGAAGTACACGCCGGCGCTGCGGGCCAGCTGATTGACGACGACACGCTCGGTGCCGTTGATGATGAAAGTGCCGCGCGGGGTCATGACGGGGAAGTCGCCGAGGTAGATCTCCTCCTCGCGCACCTCCTGCAAACGATCGTTGTGCAGGCGCACTTTGGCCCTGATAGGACGGTGCCACGTGCAGTCGCGGCGCTTCGCTTCCTCCTGGGACATGGAAGGCTCGTCGATCTCGTAGCCCAGGAATTCAAGACGGAAACTGCCGTCGAAATTGCTGATCGGGGAAATTTCGTCGAGGAGCTCCTGAAGGCCTACGGGCTCGCGATCCTCCGGCGCCACGCCTTCCTGGAAAAAACTGCGATAGGATTCGCGCTGGACTTCCACCATGTCGGGAAGCGGGATCACATCGTGCCCGCTGCCGAAAATCAGACGCTGACGCCCCTTGCTCACCGGAACAAACTCAGCCATGCGTGTTCAACCTCCACACATTCAGAATAAAAGTCTCACTAGAAAGAAAATTTCGACACGGATTTTTTCACTCTCGGCGTTCAGCGAACTTAAGTGGTTAATCCGTCGCTCACGGGCTTCGCCGCCGTTTACAAAAGGGGGCGGCGCGCCGCGAAAAAAGCTGCGCAAAATACAAAAAGGGCTGCACCAAGCACCGCTTGATGCAGCCCTCGCGTATCGGTGACATTGCCATCCCCACAAAAAAGATGGTGCCCGAGGGGAGACTCGAACTCCCACAGGCTAGTGCCCACTAGAACCTGAATCTAGCGCGTCTACCAATTCCGCCACCCGGGCGTTTCTTGAACACGTGGTTATTATACAGATCTTTTCGATTTTGACAAGCCCCCAAAAACTTTTTCGCCGGGGTTTTCTCGAATTGAAATTCTTCAAGGTAAATGCAACGCAACATCCGGTACCCCGTTGCATTAAATCTGAATTAAAAGAAGCTTGCATT
>NZ_RAWT01000064.1:0-13992 GCF_003612005.1 Pyramidobacter sp. CG50-2 | reverse complement strand
CAGTTTGGCTTCGATCTTCTTGTTGCGATTCTTTTTCCGCGCTGCTTCGATTTCCGCCTGCTGTTCTGATGTGATCTCGTATTTTACGGGCATTCTCCATCACCTCGGGTGCATTATAACTGAGGTACGGGAAGTTTGGCTATACTATAAAGAAGTAGTATTATACACTATTCGGAGCATTTCACGTTTGGGAAGATTGCATGGTCAGAACATGGTAAAGAAGCTGGAGAGGCATGTTCACGTCAGTGTGGCGATTGAGATTGTAATAGTAGGAGCGATCGCTGCCGAAAAGAGAAACGCTTGGAGGAATTAAACAAATCGTCAGTTTATCTATCCGTCTCTCTGTACATTGCTCTGCTTACAATATTATTATTTATCCGAATCGCTCATGGAGGAATGACCAATGTATGAGTTGATACAAGTTTCTGAGCGGAATTATTACATCCAGAGTCCGGCGAAAATCGGGCTGATAAAACTAGACGACCACAATATTTGCCTGATAGACAGCGGAAACGATAAGGATGCCGGAAGAAAAGTCCGACAGCTTCTCGATGCCAACGGATGGCAGCTTACCGCGATTTATAATACGCATGCCAATGCAGACCATATCGGTGGCAATCAGTATTTACAGAGACAGACCGGGTGTAAGATCTATGCTCCGAGGATTGACTGTGCATTTACCCGCCATCCTATCCTTGAACCTTCCTTTTTGTATGGCGGTTTCCCGTGTAAGGAACTGCGCCATAAATTTCTCATGGCTCAAGAGAGCGACGCACAGGAACTGACGTCGGAATCTATACTGGAGGGATTTGAAATTATCCCGTTACCGGGGCATTTTTTCGATATGGTAGGCTTTCGCACACCGGATGATGTGGTCTATCTGGCCGACTGCTTATCCAGCCGCGAAACGCTAGACAAGTATCAAATTAACTTTATCTATGATATTGATGCATATCTAAAGACGCTTGAGATGGTAAAAACTATGCAGGCAAAGATGTTTGTTCCGTCTCATGCCGCTGCCTCTGAGGAGATTGCCAGCCTTGCTCAGTACAACATCAATAAAGTGTTGGAAATTGCAGAAAAGATTATCGATATCTGTCAGCAGCCGCTCTGCTTTGAGTCAATCCTGAAAGAGCTTTTTGACAACTACGGTTTGAGTATGAACTTTGAGCAGTATGTTTTGATTGGAAGTACGGTGCGCTCATATCTTACATGGCTGAAAGACACCGGCAGACTGAATTATTTGTTTGAAAATAATATGTTGCTCTGGCAGCGGGTATAGGGGATTGTTATGGCTATGGAGTGGTAAAAGAGTACTTCTCAAAGTTTGGAATCGCACATCAGGTGAAAGAATTTGGTGTTTCCAGTGCCACCGTAGAGTTAACGGCTCGGGCGCTGAGGTGTGAACCCTGTCGAATTGCATAGACTCTTTTATTAGAAATGCGAAAGACGATACTAAACTTGAAATGAAACGTTGTCGCCACTCATCGCACAAGTCTGACGAATTGTCGTCACATAGCACAGTCGATGCACATGGTGACCGTGGCGCTGCTATCGTGGGAGACGCTTGTCTGTAACGCGCTCTCCTAAATTGCCTCTTTGGGCAGCAATTAGAGCTGTCGGGCTCCGTTGGACTGGCAATGATGGAACTTCGTTGTTCAATGGGCTGGATAAAAGTATTGCCGGAGGTGCGGTATAAGCATGACGAACGACCAAAGAGAAAAAACAGTCGAACGCTGGTTTGCTATGTGGCTTCGACAGGACGATTCCGGGATCGGCGCGGTATTCGAGGAAGACGCCCTTTACATCGAGAGCTGGGGGCCTCAATATGAAGGTCTCGAAAAGATCGGAAAATGGTTCCGCGAGTGGAACACGCGCGGGCGCGTCCTGCGGTGGGATATCAAGCGATATTTTCACAGCGGCGCCACAACGGTCGTCGAATGGGACTTCAAGGATGAAATGGCCGGCGGCAAGGTCGAAGAATTTGAGGGAATGTCTCTCATCGAGTGGTCGCCGGGGAACAAAATCGCTTTTTTGAAGGAGTTCGGCTGCAACAAAAACCGTTACGATCCTTATCGAAACGGAGAAAAACCGGTCTTTCCCGACGAAGAGGCGAAATGGTTTTGACTGCCGCACGTCCTGAACGCAATGGGGATGAGCATATGATCAACGGGGACGAGAAAACGCAAAATCGGGTTCTTTTTTGCACGTGTATGGACGTGAAATGTCCGAACCATCCTAACAACCACAGCGGAGGGTGCGAGCCGTGTATCGCCAAAAATCTTGCGCTGGGCGAGATCCCGACCTGCTTCTTTAAGAAAGTTGACCCGGAATACAGGGGACCGGGGTACTTTATGAAGGATTTTGCTGCATTGGTCATGCGTAAGAACGAAACCGAAAATGAACGCCAAGGGCCTCATACTATTTCTTGATAAAAAGCATTAACAGAGTTTGCAGGGCGCTGCGAGGGAGATCCACAAAGCGGGCTGCGCAGACCGCGCAACGGTCGAGGGAGTCCTGAACGACTGAACTCCCTCGCAGCGCCCTTGCGTTCATCCTTTTAATTGAAAAATAATATTAAGAATGATTGGAAATGAACGATGAGACAAATCAATGTCCGCAAGGATCGATAGCAAGAGCGGGACTTTCACCGGATCAAGTGAAAGTCCCGCTCTTGCTATCGATCCTCGTGGCGGTAGGGCAGAATATCGGTGCGGTAAAATCCCCACAGGCGTTCCATCGCCTTTTCGGGGGTGAAGAAGTTTTCTTCGAGGATGTGCGCCCAGGCTTTGTCGCTGACGCCGCCGACGTATTCCGTAAAGTCGGGATCGTTTTTCGTCAGCGCCAGTTCGAGCGTCTTCTGACGGAAGACCTTCCAGTCTTTCAGATCGCCGTTGGCGTTGTAGCCGGTTTTGCCGCAGCAGCTCATTCGAGTTGCCTCCTTTGCAGAGAAAAACAGCGAGGGCGCAAAAAGCGCTCTCGCTGCACGGGACGGGGGAAAATTACTTGGCGGCTTTGGCGGTCAGATATTCGTCGATCGCTTGGGCGGCCGTCTTGCCGGCGCCCATGGCGAGGATGACGGTGGCCGCGCCGGTGACGATGTCGCCGCCGGCGTAGACGCCCTCGATGGAGGTGGCGCCGCCGGTAGCCTCGTCGGCCTCGATATAGCCGCGCTTGTTGGTCTTCAGCTCGGGCCAGGCGTTCAGCAGGACTTTGTTGGAACTCTGTCCGATGGCTTCGATGACGGTGTCGATTTCGAGCGTGAACTCGCTGCCTTCGATCGGCTTGGGGCTTCTGCGGCCGGAAGCGTCGGGTTCGCCCAGCTCCATGCGCTGGCACTTGACGCCGACCAGCTTGCCCATTTCGTTCTTGTCGTCGCCGCTGTAGGCGATGTACTCTGTCGGAGCGGTGAGGAACTCGAACTTGACGCCCTCTTCGACGGCGTGATGATACTCTTCGATACGGGCGGGCAGCTCGTCCACGGAGCGGCGGTAGAGCACCGTCACGCTCTCGGCGCCAAGGCGCAGGGCCGAGCGGGCGGCGTCCATGGCGACGTTGCCGCCGCCGATGACGGCCACGTGCTTGGACTTCTTGGCCGGCGTGTCGTAGGCGGGGAACTCGTAACCGTGCATCAGGTTGATGCGGGTCAGATATTCGCTGGCGGAGAAGACGCCGTTCAGGTTGGTGCCGGGCGTGCCGGCGAACTTGGGCGTGCCGGCGCCGGTGGCGATGTAGACGGCGTCGAAGTTCTTCTGGATCTCTTCGACGGTGACGGTGCGGCTGGCGACGACGTTGACTTCGACGTCGACGCCGAGCGCCCGGATGTTGTCGATCTCGTGCTGCACGATCGCCTTGGGCAGACGGAATTCGGGGATGCCGTACATCAAAACGCCGCCGGGCAGGTGCAGGGCTTCGAAAATGGTGACCTTGTAGCCCAGCTTGGCCAGATCGCCGGCCACGGTGAGGCTGGAGGGACCGGAGCCGATGACGGCCACTTTGCCCTTGCCGTTATAGGGAACGGGTTCGGGCTTGACGGCAGGCTGCGCCGCTTTCCAGTCGGCGGCGAAGCGCTCGAGCTTGCCGATGGCGACGGGCTCGTTGTTCATGCCCGTGGCGCGGTCCTTCATGCGTCCCACGGTGCAGACGCCCTCGCACTGCTTTTCCTGAGGGCAGACGCGGCCGCAGACGGCGGGCAGGGCCGTGGACTGGCTGAGGATGTCGAACGACTTTTCGAAATCGCCGTCCTTGATCGCGGCGATGAAATCGGGGATATGGATGGCGACGGGGCAGCCCTTGATGCAGGGGGCGTTTTTGCAGTGCAGGCAGCGGGCGGCTTCCTGCATCGCTTCTTCGGGGGTGTAACCGAGGCAGACTTCTTTGAAGTTATGGGCGCGGACCTTGGGATCCTGCTCGGAAATAGGGGTCTTTTTCGGAGAAATGGCCATGTTATTCACCAACCTCGCTTTTGTACTTGTCGAGAGAGATCTTCTCTTCATCCTTGTACTGGCGCAGACGGGTCATGAACTCGTTCCAGTTCACGCCCCAGCCGTCGAACTCGGGACCGTCGACGCAGGCGAAACGGATCTTGTCGTTGACGGTGACGCGGCAGCAGCCGCACATGCCGGTGCCGTCGATCATGATGGGATTGAGCGAGACCCAGCAGGGGATCTGCAGTTCCTTCGCCTTCAGCGAGGCGAACTTCATCATGATGGAAGGTCCGATGGCCCAGCAGTAGTCGATCTTTTCGCCGCGCTGAGCGAGCATGTCCATGGCCGTGGTGACGACGCCCTTGACGCCGTACGAACCGTCGTCGGTGGTGACGATCAATTCGTCGGAGTACTTGGCGCACTCGTCCATCATGATGACGAGGTCCTTGGTGCGCCCGCCGAGGATGGTGATAACTTTGTTGCCGGCTTCCTTGAGAGCCTTGATGATGGGGAACAGCGCCGCGATGCCGACGCCGCCGCCGATCATGAGCACCGTGCCGTATTTCTTGACCTCGCTGGGCGTGCCCAGGGGACCGAGAATGTCGTGGATGCAGTCGCCTTCGTTGAGCCTGCCAAGCGCCGTGGTCGTTTTGCCGACGGTCTGGAAGATCATGCGGATGCGGCCGCCCTCGCGGTCGTACTCGGCGACGGTCAAAGGAATGCGTTCCCCCGTCTCGTTCACGCGCAGGACGCAGAACTGTCCGGCACGTCCGTTGCGAGCGATCTGCGGCGCGTCGACCCAGATGTCGAATTCGTTGGCCGCAAAGGCGCTCTTGGAAAGAATCTTGAACATGTAATGTCCCCCTATCGATATAAATATTCAAGATGGCTTCAGGAATTTCCCTATAGCTGAAACAGGCCGGAATGTGTAAAATAAATGTACGTCCTCCGTGTCAGACCTGAAACAGTTATTCCC
This sequence comes from Pyramidobacter sp. CG50-2, assembly GCF_003612005.1. Classification (NCBI taxonomy): domain Bacteria; kingdom Thermotogati; phylum Synergistota; class Synergistia; order Synergistales; family Dethiosulfovibrionaceae; genus Pyramidobacter; species Pyramidobacter sp. CG50-2. Next base: position 8,589 of record NZ_RAWT01000064.1, on the reverse strand, counting down.
TTGTGAAAGATTATACAACGGCAGTTACGTTTTACAAGCGGGGCGAAAGCGAAATACAATTCCTCATTATGCTAAAAAACACAGCAAAAGATCAGAAGTGTCGCGTTTTGTGAGAAAAAAGAGACATCTTTTTAACGTCTCGAGGGCGGCGGATCGGTACTATTTATTCGAGAGAGGAAGGACAGAGTCATGCTGAAAATTCGTCTTACCGAGGCACAGAAGGTCGGCAACGAGCTGCCGGACGTCGGGATCGCGCTCGAGACCGCGTGGAAAACGCTTCTTGACGGCGCCCGCCAGGAGAAAAACGGCTACGGCTGGATGAACCTGCCCGGGCGGGATCTTTCCGCGCTGAAGGAAATGGCGCGCGAATTGGCGCGATTCGGGCAGATCGTGCTGATCGGCATCGGCGGCTCGGCGCTGGGCACGCAGATGCTGATGAACGCTTTTTGCGACCCGCTGTATCCGTTTTCCGAAAAAAGCGGGCAGCCGCAGCTTTTCGTCGCCGATAACGCCGACGCCCGCAGCAACGAGGCGATCTGGGCGCAGATCGAGCCGCGGCGCGCGGCGTTGCTGGTCGTCAGCAAGTCCGGCCGTACGCTGGAGACGCTGAGCAACTTTTTGTTTTTCAGGGAGAAACTGTCGGCGGCGCTTGGCGCGGACGTCGAGAAGCATATTTTTGCCGTGACGGATCCGGCGAAAGGATTCTTTCACGCCTATGCGGCCGAGAAGAAAACGCGCCGCCTCGACTTTCCCGCGGACACAGGCGGGCGTTATTCGGTGCTTTCCGCCTGCGGGCTGGCGGCTGCCGGCGCGCTGGGCATCGACGCGGAGCGGCTGCTGGCCGGCGCGGCGGCGATGAAGAAAGCGCTGCTGGCGGACACTGCCGGCAGCGCGGCGACGGCGATCGCGCGGGAAGTGCTGCGCGGCGAAGCGGCCGGCCGCAACGTGACGGTGTTTTGGTCCTACGGCGACCGGCTCAAGTCGGTGAGCGAGTGGTTCGCGCAGCTCTGGGGCGAAAGCCTCGGCAAAAACGGCCTCGGCCTGACGCCGCAGGCGGCGCTGGGTTCCATCGACCAGCACTCGCAGCTGCAGCTTTACACCTCGGGGCCGGACGACAAGTTCTTCTTCTTCCTCAGCGAAAAGCCCGGCGTGAAAGGACGCCTGGCGATCCCGTCGGAGAAACTTTTCGACGAGGCGCGCTATCTCGACGGCACGTCGCAGGAACGCGTTTTGGACTGCGAACGCCGCGGCGTCGTCGCTTCCCTGAAACGCCGCGGGCGGCCGCTGTGCGAGATCGAGCTGGAACGGGCGGACGAGTTCTGCCTGGGCGGCCTGATCTTCCTGCTCGAAACGGTGACGGCGCTGGTCGGCCTGGCGCTCGGCGTCGATCCCTTCGACCAGCCCGGCGTGGAAGAGGGGAAGAATTACGCTCTGGCGCTGTGCGGCAGCGCGGATTACGCCGGTTACCTGAAAACGCTCGAAGACATCGAAGCCGGTTCGAAGAGCGCGATCTTTTCAGTAGAATGATAGAGTGTATTTTCAAGAAAGGCGGGCCGTCGCGAAAAATTTTCGCGACGGCCCGCCCTTTATGAAAAAAATCTCAGAGATCGGGCTGCCGCTCCGAATCCGAAGCGGGACGATCCGACTCGTACACGCCCGCGTAAAGCCGCGGCGTCGCCGTCCAATGGTCGGCGGGGGCGTGGTTTTCCAGCGCGTGGAGGATACTCTGCTTGAGGTCAGGGAAACGCGGCTTGAGCTCGGCGATCAGCGACTTGGTGCGCGAGCGCTCGGTGTCGGCGCCGTACTTGCAGCAGTGCTGGAAGGTGGCGACGCCGAGACGGTCCAGTTCGTTTCGGATCTGGAATTCGCTGAGATAGATCATGGGGCGGATCAGCCACATCTCGGCGCGGTCGTGCCAGAGTTTGGGCTGGAAGCTGCGGAAGCGCCCGTTGCGCAGCAGGTTCATCAGCCCCGTTTCGACGACGTCGTCGAGATTGTGCCCGAGCGCCAGCTTGTTGCAGCCGGCCTTTTTGGCGGCGGCGTTGAGGATGCCGCGGCGCAGATTGGCGCAGAGGCTGCATGGGGATTCTTCCCGCTTGACGTCGATGATGTGCTCGATGGCGTAAGGGATCACGTGCAGGGGAACCTGCAGCGAATCGCAGAGAGTTTGGAGCGGCGCGGGGTCCCATTGGCCGTTGGTCATGTCGACGCTGAAAGCCTGCAGATCGTATTTGACCGGGCTGTAAGTCTTGATGAATTTGAGGATGCAAAGCAGCAGCAGACTGTCCTTGCCTCCGGAAACGCCGACGGCGATGCGGTCGCCGGGCGTGATCATGTCGTACCGGTAGATGGCTCTTCCCGTCAGGCGGCGGATTTTCGCGCTGATCCGCAGCGGTTCGGGACGATTTTTCCCTTCGATTTCGTCCATGGAAACTCTCCCCCTTGTGCAGGCCAGAAAATTCTAGCATATATTTTTTGATTTTTCCCGTCGGAGTTGATATGTGTGCTAAAATTGCTACGATGTAGAGTCCATTCCTGTAGGGGGATATTATGAGATTTTTGATCGATGGAACTGAGTGGGCCTTTCCGCATATGGAATCGCTGTCGCGGGAGGAACAGCTCGAAGCGCTGCGGGAAAAGGTATCCGCCGAAGGGCGCGTGATCGTCGACATGCTTTCGGACGGCGAATCGCTGGATGACGGGGATTTGCTGACGGTCCCGGACGGCATCGACGTGGACGTTCTGACCAACACGCCCTGGGGACTGGGAGTCGAGCTCCTTGAAGAGATCAAAGATTCCCTGCTTGAAGTCTTCAAAGGATTGCAGGAGATCCTTGACGGCGCCGAAGTCTTCGCCGCCTCCATGCTGGATGGGATTTACGCTTCTCTGGACTGGGTCGGCGAGGTGGCGGAAGGCTTTCGCGACGCGTATCCCGAATACGGCGGCGCGCTTCCCGACGCGGCGCCGCTGCGCCGGAGCGTGGAAACGTTCCATGCTCTTATGGCCGCCGGCCGTTTTGCGGAAGCTCAGGCGTGGCACGAGAATGAATGGAAGCGCGAGGTCCTGCCGCCCTTCCTGGATGGCGTGAAGCAGCTTCGCGGCTGGTTCGAGTCGGAGGATGCCAAAGATTCCGAGACGCCGGGGGAGGACACAGAATGAGCTTGCGAAAAGGGCTGGCGATCTTTCTGTTCCTGACGCTGGGCGTCGGCGCGCTGATCATTTGTGTCAGCGTGGACAAGCACGCGCTTCACGCGTTTATGCACATGAGAAAGATCAACATCCTGTACGTGCTGATGATGGTCTTTCTGGCCTGGAGCTGTGACGCTTCGCGTTTTTGCCTGACGGCGCGGGCGATGGGCTACAAGATCCGTTTTGTCCGCGGTCTGGTGCTGACCTGGCTGCACTATTTCGGCTGCGCGCTGACGCCCATGCAGGTCGGCGGCGGCCCGTTCCAGGTCTACGTACTGTACAAGTCGGGCGTGCCGGTCGGTTCTGGCATCGCCATCACGCTGATCCGCACGCTGTTCAGCACTTTTCTGCTGAGCATCGCGGCGCCGGTGGCCTTTCTGACGGTGCCTCAGCTGGCGGGCGGCGGCGTGCTGGTCAAGGGCGTGTTCTTTTACGTGGGGATCCTGTCGGTGGTCATGTGGGTCGTTTTTATCCTCAGCATCCTCAAGGCCGACGTGATCAAACGCTTCTGCTGCGCCATGTTCCTCTGGCTGAAGAAGTTCAGATGGTTCAGCCGGCTGCGCGTGCTGCGCGCTTACCGCGTCACCTGTTCCGAGATCGACAGCTATTCAGAAAACGTGAAGCGCATGGTGGGAGAGGGGCTGCCGTATTTTATCGGCGCGTTCGCGCTCTCCGTCTGCCATCTGGTAGCGCTTTTTTCCGTGCTGCCGCTGCTGATGCACGCGGTGAGGCTGACGGTCGATTATCTTCATGCCGTGCTGGCACAGGCCATGTTCATGTTTATCCTCTACTTTATCCCCACGCCCGGCGCCAGCGGCGTGGCCGAGGGCGGCGGCGCCGCAATCTTCAGCCTGCTGATGCCCGAGAACATGGCGGGGATCATGGCCGTCATTTGTCGTTTCTTCACGGAATACCTGGCCATCTTCATGGGCTGCGTCGTTGCCATCCGCATGATCGGCTGGGGCACGGCGGAGAAGATCATCAGCGGTTCCGGTGACGAACTGATCGAAGAGGAGCGCAGAAATGGAGAATAACGCTTTGCAGAGACTTCGCGTCTGGGCGTTCAAGCAGCGCGGCGGCATTTGGACGGCGCTGTTCGTCGTGATCCTTGCCCTGGCGCGCCCGCTGCCCGGGCGTATCGTCCCCGGGCTGATTCTGGTGAGCCTCGGGCAGCTGCTGCGCTTTTGGGGCGTGGGGTGCATCACGCTCTACCGCGGCGAGGAAGTCAAGGCGCAGCGCCTGGCGACGTGGGGCCCCTACGCGCTGGTCCGCAATCCGCTGTACGTGGCCAACGGTCTGCTGGGACTGGGCTGGGCCTGGATGTCGGGCAACGTCCCCACGATCGTGTTCCTGGCGGCGTTCTACGTGCTCTACGGTGTGCTGATCGTGCCGCACGAGGAGGCGTTCCTGGCGCGGAAGTTCGGCCGGGAGTACGAGGATTACAAAAAGCGCGTCGGGCGCTTCGTGCCGAAGAACTTTTCCCGCGAGGCCCTGTCCCATGTCGGAGCCGGCGGATACGACGCTTCGATCCTGCTGAAAAGCGAGATCCATTCGCTGCTGGTCACGGTCGTCGGCACGGCGCTGATCCTTTCGCGCCTGTGGTGGTAAAAAAACGGCATACAAAAAATCCGCTCTCCCGGCATGTCGGGAAGAGCGGATTTTTTGCGCGGCTTGCGGCTCAGCGGGGCAGCAGACCGAGTTTTTTCTTGACCTTGCCCAGCGTCCGCTCGGCGATACGGGCGGCCGTTTCCGCCCCCTTGCGGTAAAGCGCTTCCAGCGCCGCCTTGTCGGCCGTCAGCGCGGCGAATTTTTCGCGGATCGGGCGCAGTTCTTCGGCGACGGTTTCGCCGACGGCGAGCTTGAAATCGCCGTAGCCCTTGCCGGCGAAGTCGCGTTCGATCCGGTCGTAGCTTTCGCCGGTGACGACGGAGTAGATGCTCATCAGGTTGTTGATGCCGTCCTTGCCTTCGCGGTAACAGACGACGGTCTCACTGTCGGTGACGGCGCGCTTGAACTTGTTGACGATGGCGTTCGGCTCGTCGAGGATGGAGATGAACGCGTTGACGTTCGTGTCCGACTTGGACATCTTCTTCGTCGGCTCCTGCAGCGACATGATGCGCGCGCCGGCCTCGGGAATGTAAGCGTCGGGCATGCGGAACACCTCGCCGTAGATGTTGTTGAAGCGGGTCACCACGTCGCGGGTGAACTCCAGATGCTGGCGCTGATCTTCTCCGACGGGGACGTAATCGGCCTGGTACAGCAGAATGTCGGCCGCCATCAGCGCGGGATAGGTGAACAGTCCGGCGTTGACGTTGTCGACGTGCTTGGCCGACTTGTCCTTGAACTGAGTCATGCGCGACAACTCGCCGAACATGGAATAGCAGGACAGGATCCAGCTCAGTTCAGCGTGAGCATGGACGTGGCTCTGAATGAAAACCAGGCTCTTTTCGGGATCGATGCCGCAGGCCAGCAGCAGCGCAAAGGCGTCCAGCGTCTGCTTGCGCAGTTTGGCCGGCTCCTGGCGCACCGTCAGCGAGTGCAGGTCGGCGATGAAATAGGCGCAGTCGTAGTCCTCCTGCATTTTGCCCCAGTTGCGCACCGCGCCGATATAGTTGCCCAGCGTGAAAATCCCCGTCGGCTGGATGCCGCTGAGGATCACTTTTTTCCGTTCCGTCCGCGTCGCTTCGTTCACTGTCATATCCTCCTTGACTTCATGGGCCTGCTTGAAAACGAGACCATACAGCATAGAATTGTATTGCCCTTTCGATGAAGAATCAAGGATGGATTTGTATTTGTATGAGATCGTATTGCGAAATTACCGGGAAATGTGGCATAAATCCAGCAAAGTCGGGGAGACCCTTCGTTGTTGCTTTTTGCGATCTGATTTCATATAATGAAAAAAATGCCGGCGATTGTTGAAATGAGTGCGGCGCGATGGTATTCTCAAAGGGGTGGGGAAAATGGCGGATTCAGCTAAAAGCGAGTCGACGTCGAGAACTTTGGAACATGGGCTCGACGTGCTCATGTGTTTTTTGAAAAATCATCGGGAGCTTTCTCTGACGGAGATCGCCAGGACGGTCGGGCGCAACACGACAAGCACCTACCGGCTGATCCAGACGCTGGCGGAGAAAGGATTCCTGGCGAGGAATCCCGAGAACCGCAAGTATTTTCCCGGCATGGCCGTGAAAATGCTTGGCGAACTTGTGGACGATAAAGAGGAACTGCGCCTCGCGGCGCATCCTTATCTGGTCAAGGTGCACCGGGAATTCAACGAGAACGTTTCCGTGTATATTTACCATAACTTCAAGCGTCTCTGCATCGACCGCATCGAGAGCACGCATCCGCTGCGCCAGACCGTGCTGGTCGGGGAGGAATTGCCGCTGACGCTGGGCGGCGGCGGGACGGCGCTGCTGGCGTTTTTGCCGCCCAAGGTGCAGTCTGCGGTGATGAAGTCCGAACCCGGCATTTCGCCGGAGAAGCTGCAGGAAATTCGCAAAAAGGGGTACGCCGTCTCCTACGATGAAATGGGGCAGGGGAGCGTGGGGATCGGCGTCCCCATTTTCGACAAAAACGGACGGGTCCTTGCGGCGCTGAATCTTTCCGGACCGACCAACCGTTTGACGGACGACGTCGTCACACGCGGCGTGGCCCGTTTGCGGGAGATCGCGGCGCAGGTCGCTTCGGAACTGGCATCGTAAAAGAACGGCCCATTGGCCGAAAAATCTGCGATCCCTCGGCGCAAAGCGCAGGACGAGCGGGAAATTTTTCCTCCCCCCCGTCCTGCGCTTGTTTTCGTCTACAAATCATGGCCGCCGGCACGGCCGGCGGGTATGATTCCCGATGTTTTCATACTATTTCTCAATTAAAATGCCGAACACAGAGGCGCTGCGAGGAAGATTCATAAAGCGAGCCGCGCAGCAGTCGAGCTCCTTCTGAGCGACTGAACTCCCTCGCAGCGCCCCTATATTAGTGCTTTTTATCAAGAAATAGTATTACGGCATATTCGTTGAGGCAATTATAAAAGCAAAGGGCGCCCTCGCGAGAGAGCGTCCTTTGCTTTTATCCGAACAGATCGCTGTGCGAACCGGTGCGGCTGAGGATCAAGATCAAGTCATTATGGTCGATGGTGTAGACGAGCAGCCAGTCCGGCTCGATATGGCACTCGCGGAACCCCGACCAATTGCCGCCCAAATCGTGGTCGCGACACTCTTTGGGGAGCGCCTGCTCTTTTACGAGCATCTCGATGATGTTTTCCAGCCGTCGAATATCGTACCCCCGTTTGCGGATACGCTTGTAGTCGCGCTTGAAGACAGACTGATATCTGAGATTAAGCATCGAGATCGGCCATCAGGTCTTTCACGGACGAGAAGGTCTTGCTCAGGCCGCGACGCGCGCGGGTGTCTTCCATGGCCACGCGTGTCGCGGCGTTGGGGCGGTCGCGCGCAATGGCGAACGGGATTCGTCGCTCGTACACGACCTGGCGCGCGAAGATATTAATGGCCGCTGACGTATTCAGCCCGAAATCGGCGAGCATTTCTTCGAAATCGGCTTTCAGTTTTTCGTCCATTCTTACGGTGACGTTGGTTGTCGCCATGATCATCAGCTCCTTTTTGTCTCAAATTATAGTGTACTGAATGTGCACTGTCAATACAACGCACTATTTAGTCTCGACTTCTTTTGAAGATGTATCTCAACGTTAGGGGGGTATGGCCGGGAAATTTTATCGCCGCATTTTGCGAAAGACAAATGCGTGTGCCGCTGCGGATGCGGACTGTGCAACGTGACACCGCGGCTGTTGGCGCTGGCGATGATCACCGTGCTGCTGATCGTATGGCTTGCGGCTTTCCGGTGGTACTTGGGCGATATCGAAGCTTGAGGAGACATAAAAGATGTCTCCGGCCAAATCGTCCGGGACGTCGAGAGCATCGCCGAAGAGGCGAAGAGACGGAAGGGATCGATCCGTGATCGGCAAAAACGGGAAGCGAAAACTCTGCCTGGCAACAACGTGGCTGTCGGCCTTGATGCTCTGCTGCGCGATTACCGTCGGAGCCGTTGAGACTCCGCACGTTTTCCACGTCGTGCCCGGCTGGAACGCGAACGTGTCCGACTACTTCATGGACGAACCGGCCGGGCGCGATATGCTGAGCGGCTGGACGGCGGATCGCGAGGCATTGGCGGTCTCTAGAGCCGCTCTCGAAGAAGCCCGGGAGAAAGTCGTCGCGGCGGACGCTCGAATCGCTGTGTTGAGTCGGCGTGCGAAGGCCCAGGCGCGAAGATGGCCTATCGGTTTTGGTCTCTTCGTGGGCATAAACCGGCACGGCCGGCGGGTATGATTCCCGATGTTTTCATACTATTTCTCAATTAAAATGCCGAACACAGAGGCGCTGCGAGGAAGATTCA
>NZ_RAWT01000063.1:0-14402 GCF_003612005.1 Pyramidobacter sp. CG50-2 | reverse complement strand
TGATCCTGCGGTTATCGTATTTTGCCGGGCGTCCACGTTGACCTGATTTCGGGTGTTCGGGCGGCAGCATTCTCTTGATTCGATTCCACTCGCTGGAGGTCAGTTCATATCTTCTCTCTTCCATGAGAAAAGTTTAAGCGATTGGATCGATTTAGGCAACTTTGACGTTTTTTAAACAAGCCCTAATGCGGAAACTGTTGGTAATTGGTTGTTCTTTACTGGTGCTTGGAAGCAGCGTTCCTTGCGAAGCTACAACGTGGAAGTTCTATCTTTTTACAGCACCAGTGAATCCTGGTACTCAAGCGTTTCAGCAATTTGCTAAAGAGGTATTTGAAGAAACAAAGGGCGAACTGAAAATCGATGTTTATCCGGCGCAGGAACTACCTTATCCTACAACAGAAATGCCTATGACTGTCCGCAAAAATCATGTTCAAATGGCCGATGCTTATGGTGGACTTGTTTCCGGTCAGCTGCCTATTGCAGGGCTTTTTGATTTGCCATTCCTTGTGAGGGATCTTGATGAATTGAAACTCACAATGGAAATGATCAAACCTAAATTGGAAAGCGATCTTAAAAAATTCAGAGCCAAACTTCTTTTCTATTATACTTGGCCGCTTCAGAATATATGGACCAGTGTGCCGGTAGATTTTCTTGATACGTTGAAAGGATTGAAAATTAGAACTAATAACCTGCCCCAACTGAACTTTATCAATCAGCTTGGCGGTGCAGCGGTGACTATGTCTCCGACAGAGGTAGCACCTGCAGCGCAGCGTCATGTAGTTGACGGTGCAATTACCGCAGCTTTTGCAATGTATGGCGTTAAATGGAATGAATTTCTCAGATACGGATATATTCTGAATATGCACCTTGCGCCAAGCTTTATTATTGTCAATGAGAATGCGTATAAGGCGCTGTCAGAGGATATCCGCAGAGTCCTCGACGAGAAAGCTGCAAAGTATCAACAGATTATGATCGATACATTTATTACTGAAGATAGTTCGGCAATAGAAAGTCTAAGAGCTGATGGAGTCAAAATGACTTATGTGACTGACGAAGATGTGAAGAAAGCCGAAAATATTGCGCATCAATGTTGGGATGAATGGACAAGTAAGCAGAAAAAGGATATCCAAGACCTTATGATTCAAGTTCGCAAAGGGCTTAACAAGTAAAAAACTTTTTGTGAAGAGGGGATGACAGACATATTCTAATTGCATCAGAGAAGATGCGCTGGGTGTCCTATGCCATCCTTAATGAAGATTCTAATACCTGATGTAGGAGGAAAAGAATTATGATCAGGGCTTTTGACAAACTTGCTGCCTTTACAACAAGAATAGGGAAATATCTTGCTATGGCGGCTATTCTGGCTATGTTTTTACTATTAGCCAGCGAAATCATCGGGCGTAGTTGTTTTCATACATCGCTTAAAGTTGCTGACGAATTTGCGGCCTACATGATGGTAGCTGTTACATTCTGCGGTATGGCATATTCATTGAGAGAAGGCGCAATGTTGAAATTCGATATGGTCGTTAATCATTTGTCTCAAACTATCCGTGTCATGCTTGAAATCCTTAGTCTTATTCTTGCGTTGACATATTTTGTACTGCTTGTCTATGAATCAGGCGGAGCCGTTTATGAGGCGTGGGATATGGAGTTTACTTCTGTCCAGGCATCGGGGATACTGCTGTGGGTCCCTTACAGTATTCTCCCCATTGGCGTTGCTATTTTTCTAATTGAACTGATTGCGGCAATATTCAGATCATGCGCCACTTTTAGAAGCAGGGGAGGAATCTAATTATGGAATGGCAGTCATATCTTCTGCTTTATTCTGTTATTCTTGCAGTTCTTCTTATCTGTGGTGTATGGATCGGAATTGCCCTTGCAGTGACTGGTGTTGTCGGTATCTTGATGGTTAGTGGCATTGCCGGACTCGATAGTCTGTCAACAATTTGCTGGAGCGCTTCATGCAGCTTTACACTGACGGCTATCCCTTTGTTTGTTCTGATGGCTGAGATTATTCTCCGAAGCGGCTTGAGCGATGACTTTTATAAAGGAATTTCAATTATGCTGTGCCGCATCCCTGGCGGACTGATCCATACGAATATCATCGGTTGTGGAATTTTCAGCGCTATTTCTGGATCTTCTGTAGCAACCGCAGCAGCTATTGGTACGGCCGCTATTCCTGAACTTAGGAAACGCCATTACAGCGATGAACTCTCGCTTGGCTCTCTGGCTGCTGGCGGCACGTTGGGTATTCTGATTCCTCCGAGCATTACGATGATTATTTACGGTGACATGCTCCAGGTTTCTGTGGCCAAGCTATTCACTGCAGGTATTGTTCCTGGCATTATCTTTGTTGTGCTGTTCATGGTCTATATCGGCATCAGAGTGCTGTTTAACCCTTCTCTTGTTCCTCAGCATGAGCATGTTGACATATCTCTGAAAGAGCGGATTGTAGCGGTGATGAAATCTGTTCCTGTGCTGATGCTTCTCGTGCTTATCCTCGGCGGTATTTATACTGGCATCTGCACTCCGACCGAGGCCGCGGCGCTGGGTGTCCTGGGGGCACTTGCTATCTGTATTTCCATGGGCAAATTTTCATGCAGAAAGCTTTATGATGCATTGGCATCAAGTGTCAAATCCACGGTTATGATTATGATTATCACTGTGGGTGCACAGGTTCTCTCTTTCGCATTTGTCAACAGCGGTGTTACCCGCGGCGCAGTACAGTGGGTTATTGAACATCAGATGACGCAGACGACATTCATCTGGATCGTTATTGTGCTCTATCTGATCCTAGGCTGTTTTATCGATGGTGTGTCTATCATGATTCTCACACTGCCGCTGCTGTATCCCATTATGCATGAATTGAACATCGACCCTATATGGTTCGGCGTTGTCATGACAATTCTAATCAGCATCGGACAGATCACACCGCCTATGGGCGTCAATATTTTCACAGTTTACAGCATTGCGGATGGTACGGCACTCAATGATGTTATCCGTGCCTGTGTTCCCTACTGGTTTATCATGCTGGGAATGATCATTGTTTACATGAAATTTCCTGTTCTGATCACGTGGCTTCCGAGTCTGATGTATTAATCTTTACGCAAGAAGGTGTGACAAAGCATGGCGGTTAAATTTACTTATTTCGGCGGTATGGCAATTCTGATTGAACGGGAAGACGGATACAAAATCCTTGTTGATCCGTTTATTTCTGCAAACCCCCTCGCCAGAATTGACGTAAAAGAATTGTATGATGTGGATCTTTTGTTGGTCAGCCATGCGGCTTTTGACCACGTGGGAGATACTTATGAAATTTTAAAGAATGGACATGCGCAGTTTTTTGCCGGTTGGGAACTTTGCCAAGTAGCAAAGAATGTACACCATATCGCTTCTGAACGTGTGTATGCAACGATATATGGAGACGAACGCGAATTTGGTCAAATCAAAGTACATACTGTATGGGCTCAGCATCTTTCCGTCTGCCAGAATGGGGAACATCCTGTGACAGGATTCCCTCTGGGATTTATCATCGATATTGAACCAAGCGTTACCTATTACCATACCGGAGACACAAGCCTCTTCTCTGACATGCGCCTGATCGGAGAGATGTATCGGCCTGGCGTCATGGTCGTAGGCATCTCAAAAATCGAGAATCAATATCCTTGTGAAATGCATCCTCGCGAAGCTGCACAGGCTGTTCAATGGGTCAGTCCTGACGTTGCCATTCCGTCACACTATGCCCCTAGCTCTCCTGCGCCTGAAGAGTTCAAAGAATATATGCGTCTTAATAATCCACATGTGAAGATCATGGGCGAATGCAACAGAACGTTTGTGTATACTCCCAGCAACGCAGATTATGCTCGCTAGTCTCTCTTTCCGCAGAAAACGAAAGTACAAAGTATAATGATGGATACAATTACAATAAAGGATAAGGGGAGCTTTTTTATTGGAGGGCACAAGCATATCCTCGGCGGACTCCCTGTTTCCACAGTCCGCTACGCATCTGACGGCGTTGTCTCTAAGATGGATCCTAACGGTGAATACCAGGTAGGGCAGATGTATGTTCAGTACACAAGGTTGGCTGTTCCTAGATGTCCTTATCCGGTTCTTCTGTGTCATGGCGGAGGAATGACAGGTGCCGCGTGGGAGACGACGCCGGATGGACGCCCTGGCTGGGAACTGCTGTTGCTGAGACGGGGTTTTGACGTTTTTGTATCCGATTCTGTTGAACGCGGACGCGCTAGCTGGGCGCGTTATCCTGAAATCAATCCGGGGCCGCCCGTCTTCAAGACTTATAAAAACGTCTGGGAAGGATTCCGCTTCGGTCCCTCATATCCTGAAGTGTACCCGGGACTGCAATTTCCTACAGAATATATGGACACATTTATGAAACAGGAAGTCCCTCGATGGACTACTTCCGGTGGCTGGACACAAATAGCTTTCAATGAATATCTAAGTGCCATGAAAGGGGGATGCATCCTCATTTCTCACAGTGCTGGCTGTCTCTATGCTGAATGTGCGGCAGCCAGATGTCCGGAGAACGTGAAAGCTAGCATATTGCTCGAACCCGCTCATCTGCCGTTCGGCACGGAAGAAAACGTCTCTATACAAAGCAGTATTCCGCATCTTTGTCTATGGGGGGATTATATTGGGACGAAATATCAACCACTGCCCGCATGGACAGAAGAATCCTACTACAAGAGAACGCCAGAATATTTTGAAGCTCTGCAGCAACACGGAGGAGATGCTCAGATAATTGATTTGCCTAAAATAGGGATTCATGGTAACTCTCATATGCTGATGATGGATAGAAACAATGTTGAGGTCCTGAACACTGTCCTTGAGTGGCTCAAATTGAAACTTCATTCAGGGATTTTAAAGAGGTATAATATTCAGGATTTATCAACAGAAATATCATGTGGAGTGTTATTTCCGTTGAGATATTTTCTGTCTTTGTCATCATATTGAGAAGGGAAAGTGCGGATAATGGACGGAGCAAAGGAATCAAAGAGGTATATTGATGTGGTTTTGCGTACATTAGACGTACTTGAACTTTTTCTAACTCATGAGAAGTTGAAGTTGAAAGATATTTACGATCTTACGGGCATGCAGAAAAACCGTATTATCAGAATTTGTGGCACACTGATGTCACGAGGGTTCCTAATCTTTAGCAAAGACGAAATGACGTATTCGTTGGGGCCTCTAGTTTCTTTTTTGGGGCATCGGTTTGATCGAAAAAATTCAAGTTTGGCTGTAATTCAGAACGTGCTCGAACAGTTGTCTCTTGAAACAGGTGAAACTTCACATTTTTGCGTAAGAAGGGGATTTTGTCGTTTCTGTCTGGCTATTGCTGATGGCACAAAGGCGTTGCGCTTTGCCATCGAACCTGGTTCGGTTTCTCCATTGAATGCCAGTGCTAGCGGAAAAGTCTTGCTTGCTTTTCTGCCTGAAGAAGAATATGGAGAAATACTGAAGGATATGCCTTTTGTTGCAGTGACATCCCATAGTATCCTCGACGTGAAAATTTTACGTAAGCAGCTTGATGAGATACGGCGTCAGGGATACGCGGCAAGTTTCCGTGAGAATATTCCCAGTGGGGCAGGACTTGCTGTTCCTGTCTTTAACAAGAACAATCAGATTATTGGTAGTCTTAATCTTGGAGGATTGGCAGAAGATTATGAAAACGGAAAGTATGTACGTTATCTGCCTGCATTGAGAGAAGCCGCATGCCAACTTTCGACACTGTGCGGGGGGTTGCAGATGCAAGATCTGATATAGTCATTCTTATGCACAACTATCTAAAAAACATTGAAGGAGGATATACAATGAAAAAATCTACGAAATTACGGCAGATTCTGAACTTAAGAGAGGCAACTATGGCGCCTGGCGCTCATGATTCCCTTTCTGCTAAACTGATTCAGAAAGCAGGTTTTAAAATCGTTCAGGCCAGTGGCTTTGGGCTGGCAGCAACAATGCTAGGGCTGCCAGATATGGCGTTTCTTTCTTTTGGCGAGATGTTGGAGCTGACCCGCAATATGGCTAATGCGGTAGATATCCCGCTGATGGCCGATGCAGATACAGGTTTTGGCAACGCTATTAACGCTATGTTCGTAACACGCAGATATATTGAGGCAGGATGTGCGGGCATGAATATTGAGGATCAGACTTTTCCTAAGCGTTGTGGACATCTTGAAGGTAAGACTATAATTCCGGTTGAGGAAATGGTGTTGAAGATCAAAGCATGCAAAGAAATACGAGATCAGATGGATCCAGATTTCATCATTAATGCCCGTACCGATGCTATTGCTGTCGAAGGTATTGACAAAGCTATTGAACGTGGTAATGCCTATCTGAATGCCGGTGCAGACATGGTTTTTGTCGAAGCGCCGCGTCATATTGAGGACATAAAGCGTGCTGTTAAGGAAATCCATGGGCTTGTGAGCATTAACTTCTTTGATGCAGTTGTAGGCGGTAAAACGCCTTTGTTGCCAATTGAGGAAATGAAAGAAATTGGCGTAGCCCGTATCAGTATTCCCGTTGGTCCATTGTTTGCTGCCGTTAAAGGCATGAGCGACTATCTTGAAGCAGTAATAAATGGAACATCTGAAGGCAGAAAGGAACTTGTGGTTTCTTTTGATGGCTACAAAAAATTAGTTGGTTTTAACGATTTTAGAGACCTTGAAAAGAGGTATCTCCCTGCTTTTATCGAGAACAATGAATAATACTCATTCTTTGTTAAGAGGATAGACGCTAAACTTTTGATTGAGAATATTTACATAGCGTTAGTATGAAGTGCAGAGAGGCAGAGAAAAAAATCGCGCCCGGTCATCGAAGAGCGTTGGCTCAACGACGACCGGCCGCGATTTTTTGCATGAAATTTCCGGTGGCGGAGGGGAAGAGATTCGAACTCCCGGAGCTTGCGCTCAACAGTTTTCAAGACTGCCGCCTTAGACCGCTCGGCCACCCCTCCGCGAAGTGACAGCGGCATTATAGCACGCGCCCCGGCGATTGGCAAAACGTGGAACGGGCCTGTTTCTACAGATACAGCGACAGCGCGCAGTAGGCGAGGAGCAGGGCCATGACGGCGTTTGCGGCGCGTTCGTGGCGGCGCAGGGCGCGGCTGAACACGGCGCCGAAAGCGGCCCAGCAGTTGACCGAGACGAAGGCCGTGCCCGCCAGTCCGAGTGCGAAAAGGCCCAGCGTCAGTACGGAGCGGGTATAGGGCAGCACAAAAGTCGACATAGTGGTGACGGCAAAAATAATTACTTTGACGTTAACGAGCTGGAGCAGCACGCCCGACAGAAAAGCGTTGTCGGCGGCGGACGTTTCTTCACCGCCGGATCGGCTGGTCAGCGTCTTCCAGGCCATCCAGAGGATGTATGCGACGCCGAGAGCCAGCATGTAAGGCTGAGCGGCGGGGATATAATCCAGCAGCGTGGCGCTGAACAAAGCCGCCAGCAGCTGCACGGTGAAGAAGCCGCAGAAGATCCCCAGGCGGTAGCGCAGCGAGGCGCCGAAGCCGTAGCGGCCGGCGTTGGACATCGAGGAGATGTTGTTCGGCCCGGGCGTGAAGGTGGAGACAAGGACATAACTGAGAAAGGGAAACCAGTTCATGGAGATCGCTCCTTCGGAAAGCGGATAAAGGAAAAGGGCAGAGGCTTTTCAGCTTCCGCCCTTGAATTATATCCGTTTGCAGACGAAAATCACAGATCGATGCGCGCGCCGATCGAAACGATGTGGGCGTCGCAGCCGCGCGTGAAGGCGTCTTCGTGATTTTCGCCGGCGTTGTTGATGCGTTTGTCGCCGACGTCCATGTAGCCGTAGCCGAGCGAATACTCGACGTTTTTGACGCGGCAGCTGGCGCCGACGGTATAGGTGCGGCGCGTGCCGGTGGGCACCATGAAATCGGCGTTGTCGGGATCGCAGGAAGAGCAGTCGTCGTAGACGAAGCCGGCGCGGATCGTCCACTTGTCGTTGATCTTGTGCTCGACGCCGAACTGGTAGCGCCATCCGTTACGCCAGTTTTTTTCTTCATAATAAGGATAGTTCGAGATCCCCCCAAGATAAGGGCGATACGGCGGCGGCACGGCGACGTTGATGGTCAGGTCTTCATAGGAGCTCCACATGGTTTTGACGGCGTTGAACTCGACGCGCGTGCGGTCGCTGAACTTGTAGCCGACGCCGAAAGTATAGCTTTCGGGCAGATGGATCGATCCCTGCCCCCGCGTGGCGATCTGCCCCAGCCTGCTGTACAGGTTCACGTCGCCCTCGACTGTCTGCTTGACTTCGGAACGGTACAGCGCCGCCAGCGAGAGCCGGGGCGTCGCCTGCCAGTTCAGGCCGACGTTCCAGCCGACGCCCCAGCTGTCGCCGTCGAGGTCGATCGGCGTCTCGCCGCCGAGGCGGGTCGACTTGTCAAGCTTCAGCCCGGCGTACATCAGTTCCGCGCCCACGGACATCGACAGGGACGGCGCGAGCTTCCAGGCCACGTTGGGGGCGAAGGAAACCGACAGGAATTCGATGCTGCGGTTGCTGAAACGGCCGTACCAGCCCGGATCGTAGGAGGCTTTCAGCCCGAAACGCGGGTAAACGCCGACGCCGAACCAGGCGTTGGGCTGAATTTTACGCGCGTAAAAGAAGGCGGGCACGTAGGCCGGATTGTTCTTGTTGTGCTGCGTCTTGAAGACGTTATCGCCGCCGTCGAGAAAGTCGGCGGAGCCGCGCGGCGCGATGTAGGTGACGGCGCCGGAAAAGCTGCCCTTCTCGTCGAACTGCGTGATCGCCGCCGGATTGTAAGCGATCAGCGAAGCTTCGTCGCCGAACATCATCGCGCCGGCCATGCCCACGCCGCGGGCGCTCCACTCGTACACCGCAAAACCGTCCGCATAAGCGGGTGCCGCCAAAAGCGCCGCCGAAAGCGCCAGCGCGGCCGTTTTTCTCATACTCATACACTAACTCCTGCCCCTCGTCTCTTATGTCGTGCCCGCCGCGATCGCTTCGTCTCCGTCGGGATCGGCCAGCGAAAGGCCGATCCCGATCGAGGCCGCAACATCCCGGCGATCGTCCCGCGGCCTTTTGCGCGGGTCCTCTCTGGCGGCGTTTTCCCCCTGCACGCTTCAAAGTTGCCGCCGCCCGGTCCGATCGGGGAAACGACCCGTTCGAAAAAAGAAAAGCGGATCCGCTTTTGCACATGCGCATAATTTTATCTTTTCTTATCCTCGGCGACAAGCGCAAAAGAGAGGCATGGGCCCCGGATATCGCGTCGTTTTTTTATGAACTGTATCGCCGTTTATGAGAGGAAAAATCGTACTCGCCAAATTGAAGGCGCTGATCTTCGATCAGTTCCAGTCCGGCTCCTGCGTTTCGGGCGAAAAGGTCGGCCAGGCGTGGAACGCCGGCAAGGGATTCATGAAGAAATAACCGCCCTCCCGAACAACGTCAAGAGCCTGCGCCCGGATCGTCAGCAGCGATCCGGGCGCAGGCTCTTTTTTACTCAGCGCGGAGGGCTATTCCTTCGGCGCGCTTCCTGCGCGCCGAAGCAGGCCAAGGAGGCCGCCCAGAGGTTTTTTCGTTTCTTCGGCGGGGGAAAGCGGGGCATCCTTCGTCGCCTGGCGGCCCGCCTTTTCGGATTCGAGCTGCCGGGTCAGCGCGGCGATTTGGGCTTGGGCGGCGGCAAGCTCTTTGTCGGACTCGGCCGCGGCGGCTTTCGCCGTTTCGTCGGCCTTCGCGGCCGCGGCCTTTTCGGCTTCGATCCGTCCGTTCAGTTCGGCCACGGAGGCTTTTGCCGCTGCGAGCGCCGTAGCGGCTTCGGCCAATTCGGCTTTCGCCGTTTCGTTGGCTTTCGCGGCCGCGTCTTTCGCCGCCCGATGGGCCGCTTTTTCGGATTCGAGCTGCCGGATCAGCGCGGCGATTTGGGCTTGGGCGGCGGCAAGCTCTTTGTCGGACTCGGCCGCGGCGGCTTTCGCGGCTTCGTCGGCCGCAGCCTTTTCAGCTTCGATCCGTCCGTTCAGTTCGGCCACGGAGGCTTTTGCCGCTGCGAGCGCCGTAGCGGCTTCGGCCAATTCGGCTTTCGCCGTTTCGGCGGCCTTCGCGGCCGCGTCTTTCGTCGCCTGGTGGGCCGCCTTTTCGGATTCGAGCTGCCGGTTCAGCGCGGCGATTTGGGCTTGGGCCGTCTCAATTTGTTTGGCCAGTTCGGCCTTCTCGGCCGCGGCGTGTTCGGCGGCGGCTTGGGCTTCCTCTTCGGCCTGGCGGGCGGCGTCCTTCGTCACCTGATGGACAGTCCGTTCTTTCTCGAGCTGTCGGGTCAGCTCGGCGATTTTTTTCTCGGATTCGGCCTTCTGGGCGCCGAGTCTGTTTTCGTAGTCCGCCCGGGCGCGGTGGTTCTCGACCGCGGCTTTCAGTCCGCCCAGCTCGTCGATTTTGACGCCGGCTTCCCCGGCGTATTCGAGGGCGCTGCGGCCGTTTTTGTCGAACAAATCGGCACGCGCGCCGGCGTTCATCAGGGTTTGAACGGCGGCGGGATTCTTCACGGCGTACATCAGGGCCGTGCGCCCTTCCGGATCCTGGGCGTTGACGTCGGCGCCGGCGTCGATCAGGGCGCTCAGCACGTTTTTATCGCGGTTGTCCCGGGCGCCCCACATCAGCGGCGTCAGGCCGTCGACGGCGGCGTTGGGATCGCTGCCGGCCTTTAACGCGGAGCGCAGGCGTTGGGCGCTGCCGAAGCGGCACAGCTGGACGAGGCGCGCAGGCTCAAGGGGTTTCTGACCGGCGGCGTCCTGAAGGCGGGCGGCGATATCGGCATCGCCCTTGAAGCGGCTTGCTTTGAAATAGTCGTTCAGAGCGCGCCCTGGCAGATCTTTCGCCTTGCGGTCGGCGCCCGAATCGAGCAGCGAGATCACGGCCCCGCGGTTGGCGCCGCCGCGCAGGGCCAGCAGCAGCGGCGTGGCGCCGTCGCGGGCGCGGGCGTCGATATCGGCCCCGGCGTCGACGAGGGCGTTCACCATTTCGACGGAGCTGTTCTTGGCCGCCGCAAAGGCGAGCGGCGTCCAGCCGCGGCGGTCTTGGGCCTCGCGGTTGGCGCCGGCCGAAAGCAGGAAACGGATCACGTCGGGGCTGTCGCCGAACTGGGCGGCGTACATCAGCGGGGTCATGCCGTTGCCGTCGGCGACGTTGACCTTGGCGCCGGCGTCGATCAGCAGCCGCAGTTTTTCCACCGAGGCGGCCGCGCCGCGGGCGGAAGCCGCTCCCATCAGAGGCGTCACGCCGCTGGCGGCCTTGACGGGCGACAGCTTTTCATCGCGGAGGGCCAGCGTGATCTCGGCCGGGCTGCCGTCGCGGCACAGATCGACGAATTCTCTCTGGGTCATCGCCGCCGCGCCGCCGGCGGACAGGCAGAGGACAGCCAGCGAAGCGACGAACATTTTTGCTTTGTTCATTTTCCACACACCTCGACTTCATCTGAGGATATTTTTCGCTGAAACAGCGAAAGGAAACGGTGTATCACGAAAATTATACTCTGAATGCGAGTTTTTGTCAGACTTCTGTCCGGAAACGTCTGCGCAAACCTCCCTTTTCGCCGGCAGATACGCTAAAATGAGCGCAGGCTGCTTTTTTTCCCGGCCGGGAGGTGAAATCGATGAGAGTTTTGATCGCCATGGATTCGTTCAAGGGGAATATCAGCGGGCTCGAAGCTTCTGAAGCCGTGGCCCGCGGCGTGCGGCGCGGCTGCCCGTGGGCGGATCTGAAGATCCTGCCCATCGCCGACGGCGGCGAAGGCACCGTCGAAGCTTTCGTGCGCTCGATGCGCGGACGGACGGTACGCGGTCCCTTCACGGGGCCGCTGGGGCAGCCCGTCGAAGCGGGCTGGGGGCTTTTGCCGGACCGCGGCGCGGTCGTGGAGATCGCGGCAGCCTCAGGGCTGCCGCTGATCCCTCTCGGTCAGCGCGATCCGCTCCGCACCACTTCGCTGGGAGCGGGCGAACAGATCCGCGCCGCGCTCGACGCGGGCTGCCGTTTCATCGTTCTGGGGCTGGGCGGCAGCGCCACCAACGACGGTGGCATGGGCATCCTCGCCGCGCTGGGAGCCCGTTTTCTCGACGCCGCCGACGGCGAGCTGACGCCCTGCGGCGGATCGCTGGAAAAGGTCGAGCGCATCGACGTGTCGCGCCTCGACCCGCGTCTTGCGGAGACGGAGCTGCTGCTCGCCTGCGACGTGCAGAACCCGCTCTGCGGCCCCAGCGGCGCCGCGGCGGTCTACGGGCCGCAGAAAGGCGCGACGGCGGAGACCGTGCAGCGCCTCGACGCTGGGCTGCGCCGATTTGCGGCCGCGATCGAACGAGCTTCCGGCCGCAGCGTGCTCGACCTGCCCGGCGGCGGCGCGGCCGGCGGCGCGGGCGCGGGATTGACCGGCCTGCTCGGCGCGAAGCTGGTCAGGGGCGTCGACCTGCTGGCCAAAGTCGTCCGCCTCGACAGCGAGATCAGGCGCGCCGACGTGATCTTCACCGGCGAGGGGCGCATCGACCACCAGACGGCGCAGGGCAAGGTGATTTCCGGCCTGGCGACGCGGGCGCGCGCCGCCGGCGTGCCGCTGGTTGCTCTGGTGGGCTGCGTGCGCGGACACATCGGGCCGCTCATGAGCATGGGGCTGACGGCGGTTTTTCCGATCACGGCGGGGCCATGCACCACTTCGCAGTCGTTCCAGCGTTCGCGCGAAGACCTGGAGCGCACGGCCTCGCAGGTGATCCGCATCGTCCGCGGCGTGCTGCGCCGCCAGTCGGGCCGCCGCCGGCCCAACAGGCCCGCGCCGAAAAACGACGGACGCGGAGACGCGGAACAACGATAAGCAGACGTCCCGTTTCGGCTTTTTCCCTTTTGTTCCTTTCGTCCTTTGGCGGCGAAAAGGTTCTTTCCCCCTTCATTTGATTTGGAAAAGAGATGACCGCAATGATTTCAGAGCGAGCGAAAAATATCGTCCCTTCGGCCACGATCGGGCTTTCGGCCCGCGTGGAAGAGCTGGCCGCGCAGGGCGTGGACGTGATCAAGCTCAACATCGGCGAGCCTGACTTTCCGCCGCCGGAAAACGTCTGCGCCGCCGCCGTCGCGGCCGTGGAAGCGCGCTTTGCGAAGTACACCGCCGTGCCCGGCATCGTCGAGCTGAGACGCGCCATCTGCGCTAAACTGGAACGCGACAACGGCGTGCGATACGCGCCCTCCGAGATCTGCGTCAGCACCGGCGCCAAGCAGGCGCTGCAGAACGCGCTCCTGGCGCTCTGCAATCCCGGCGACGAGGTGATCCTGCCCACGCCCGGCTGGGTCAGCTACAGCGAGATGATCAAGCTGGCCGGCGCGAGGCCGGTCTTTTTGCCCTGCCGTCCCGAAAACGGATTCGCCCTCGAACCCGAAGTCGTGCGCGAGGCGCTGACGCCGCGCACCAAAGCCGTGCTGATCTGCACGCCGCAGAACCCCACCGGCGCCGTTTACGCGGAAGATTCCCTGCGCGATCTGGCGGCGCTGGCGTGCGAGCGAGACTTTTACCTGATCGCCGACGAAATTTATGAAAAGCTGATCTACGACGGCGCGCGGCATTTCTCCGTGGCTTCCGTCTCGGAAGAAGTCCGCCGCCGCACCGTCACGATCAACGGCTTCTCCAAGGCCTTCGCCATGCCCGGCTGGCGCCTCGGCTACTCGGCCGCCGTCGGCGACGTGGCCAAGGCCATCGCCGACATCCAGGGGCACATGACTTCAGCCCCCAACGGCATCGCCCAGAAAGCCGCCCTCGCCGGACTGGCCGGCCCGCAGGACGCGGTCGAAGCGATGCGCGCCGAATACCAGCGCCGCCGCGATTTCGCCTGTGAAGCGCTGCGCGCCATGTCCGGCGTGGAGCTGGTCAAACCGCGCGGCGCCTTCTATCTGTTCCCGAAAGTGACGGCGTTCTACGGCGCGCGCCTCGGGAAATACCGCGTCGATTCTTCGCGGGATCTGGCCGACTACCTGCTCGAAGAAGCGAAAATCGCCGTCGTCTTCGGCGAAGCGTTCTTCGCCCCCGGCTATCTGCGCCTGTCCTACGCCACGTCCATGAGCCAGCTCCAGGAAGCCCTGCGCCGCATGGCCGACGCGCTGGCGCGGCTGCGCCGGTAAAACAAAAGCCGCTGCGGAGGCACGGAGAACTTACCGCCGCTTCGCGGCGCAAATCAAAAGCGTTTTCGGCGTTCCCGCATGAAAAATATTTCCTGAAAACTTATACTACTTCTTTATAGTATAGCCAAACTTCCCGTACCTCAGTTATAATGCACCCGAGGTGATGGAGAATGCCCGTAAAATACGAGATCACATCGGAACAGCAGGCGGAAATCGAAGCAGCGCGGAAAAAGAATCGCAACAAGAAGATCGAAGCCAAACTG
>NZ_RAWT01000098.1:0-1310 GCF_003612005.1 Pyramidobacter sp. CG50-2 | reverse complement strand
GCGGGTATGATTCCCGATGTTTTCATACTATTTCTCAATTAAAATGCCGAACACAGAGGCGCTGCGAGGAAGATTCACAAAGCGAGCCGCGCAGACCGCGCAGCGGTTGAGTTCCTTCTGAGCGACTGAACTCCCCTGCAGCGCCTTGAAAACTATGTTAATACTTTTTATCAAGAATTAGTATTACAACAACAAGGCCGGACAATGTCCGGCCTTGTCTCTATGTGACTCTTCGCAAGATTTTGTTCTGGTGGAGGCGCGGGGAATCGCACCCCGGTCCTGACATGGTGTGTATGAATGAGCGGCTACAGGCTTAGTCGATTTCTTTACTGCGCAGAAGCGGGACTGTGACCGACAAAACAGCCGCCGCCTCTCTACGTTCCGGGACCATACGCCGCTCGCAGTGATTGACCCTTACAACCTTGCGGGCGCTCTCAGTTGCTCGGGCGGTTGCTTGGTTAAGCAGCCAGTGCGTAGTTGTTGTCGTTTCTTTTTTGTGACAGGTAACGCCTGTCGCTCGGCCTGCTCTCAGACTTCCACCATACCAGTCGAACCTGATCGCCCCCAATGATGAAGTGGAACCATGAACGACAAAACGATCGACTAATAATCTTTGCCGCGGTTGCGCAGCTCCCGCGCGATGGCGCGCTTGGCGTCGCGTTCGATGATCGCGTCGCGGCGGTCGTGCGCGTTCTTTCCCTGCGCGAGGGCCAGCGCGACTTTCGCCAGCCGTCCCTCTTTCAGGTACATGGAAAGGGGAACGAGCGTGAATCCTTTCTCTTTGACCTTGGCGCTGAGCCGCCGCAGTTCCGACTTGTGGAGCAGCAGCTTGCGGTTTTGGCGCGGATCGTGCTGGGACCAGCTCGCTTTTTCGTACGGGGAGATGTGGACGTTCATCAGCCACAGCTCGCCGCGTTCGAACTTGGCGTAGCCGTCTTTCAAGTTGACTTTGCCGGCGCGCACCGACTTGATCTCCGTGCCGGTCAGCACGACGCCGCATTCGAGAGTATCGACGACGAAGTAGTCGTGGCGCGCCTTGCGGTTCAGCGCGACCACATGGTCTTTCTTGTGCTGCTCCATTGCCGTCACTCCTTTGCGCGTTTATTTTAATCGGAAGGTCAATTTTAGGGCTTGTTTAAAAAACGTCAAAGTTGCCTAAATCGATCCAATCGCTTAAACTTTTCTCATGGAAGAGAGAAGATATGAACTGACCTCCAGCGAGTGGAATCGAATCAAGAGAATGCTGCCGCCCGAACACCCGAAATCAGGTCAACGTGGACGCCCGGCAAAATACGATAACCGCAGGATCA
>NZ_RAWT01000062.1:0-14539 GCF_003612005.1 Pyramidobacter sp. CG50-2 | reverse complement strand
GGGAGCAACGTCATCGGCGATAAGGCTTACGGTTCGCAAGCCATCAGAGAGTACATTACTTCTCGGGAGGGAAGTTACACTATCCCGCCGAAGAGCGATAATCCCGAACCGTGGTTTATAGATGGGCATGTTTACAAGGAACGACACTTGGTTGAATGTTTCTTTCAGAAAATCAAATGGTTCCGTTGAATTTTCACCCGCTATGACAAACTTGACGCTTCGTTTTTCGCTTTTGTTCTTGTTGCTGCCAGTGTTATTTTATTGAAATAATACAAGCTGAAATGTTTTTTTTAACAAGCCCTAATCTCTGCCGTAGCCCCTCGAGACAGGACAAATGGAATGGCTGAATGTGCGGCAGCTGTCGAAAACATGCTACTGGCTGCACATTCATTGGGACTTGGCGCATGTTGGATCAACCAACCACATTGGTTCACTGATGTGCCGGCTCTCCGTGCGCTTTTTGTGCCACTGGGACTTACGGATGATGAAGTAATCCTCGCCTCGCTGTGCGTAGGACATACGAACATAGATAATCCGCCAGTTCCATCACGCAAAGATGGCCGCATCCAGAGTGACATTTCGTTGTAAATTTTACAATAATAATTTTTAGAGCGAACCTTTTCGAGAATACTCGTCCGTTGAACAAAGCCCTTTTAAGGAGGTCTTTTGGGAATGAAAACAGCAAGTGCGGGCACGCTTGAATCGATGGATTGTCTGGTCACAGTGACCGAGGCAGCTCCCGGTTCCGGCCTCGTCGTCGAACTTGAAGGAAGCGGCGTCAGCCGTTTCCGCTCCGCCATGGAAAAGACCGTCAGGGACACGCTCGAAGCGCTGGGCGCCAACGACCTGACGGTGAACGTGAACGACCGCGGCGCGCTCGACGTGGTGCTCGAAGCGCGCGTCGAGACGGCCGTGAAGCGTCTGAGAGGTGAGAGATAATGCGCCGCACGATGCTCTATCTGCCCGGCAACAATCCCAATATGCTGGTGCGCGGTCATCTCTTCGGCTCCGACGGCATCGTCATGGACATGGAGGACGCCGTGGCGCTGTCCGAAAAGGACGCGGCCCGCGTCATGATCTCCAAATTTCTCCGGCGCGGCGACTTCGGCAGCGTGGAAGTGACGGTGCGCATCAACGGCGCCGACACCGAGTTCTGGAAGAAAGACCTCGAGGCCGTCGTTCCCTGCAAACGCCTCGACGGCATCCGCCTGCCCAAGGCCGACAGCCCGCAGGTCATCAAAGACGTGGACGAAGAGCTGAGCCGCCTCGAGGACAAATACGGCATCGCTCAGGGGCACATCAAGCTGTTCTGCATCCTCGAAACGGCCTACGGGATCTGGCATGCCTACGACGTCGCCACGGCTTCCAGGCGCGTGACCGCCATCCTGCCCGGCGGCGAAGATCTGGTTGCCGATCTGAAGACAAGCCGCACGCCCGAAGGCACCGAGCTGGAATGGTCGCGCCGCATGATCGTCATCGCCGCCCGCGCCGCCGGGGTGGACGCCATCGACCTGATGTTTCCCCGCGTCACCGACGACGAAGGTCTGCGCCGCGACGCCCAGTTTTCCAAGGATCTGGGGTTCGACGGCAAGAGCGTCATCCATCCCAACCAGATCCCCGTCATCCACGAGATCTTCACGCCCTCGGAGAAGGAAATCGAAAAGGCGCAGCGCATCATCGCCGCGGCCGAGGACGCCCGCGCGCGCGGCCTCGGCACGGTGTCCGTGGACGGACGGATGGTCGACGTTCCCGTGGTCAAGCGCGCCCGTTACATTCTCGTCAAGGCCGGCCTGGAAAAGGAGGACGAATAGCCATGCCTCTCAACGCACTGGGACGGGACATCCCCGCCTTTATCGAAGGATACGGAAAAGTCAAACCCTATCGCGGCGCTTTCGCCCTTCAGCCGTCGGGCAACGTCGTCGGCCCGCGTCTGCGCGTCACCAACGCCGACCGCACCGACAAGGTGCTGCCCGACCTCAAAGCCGCCATCGCCGCGTCCGGTCTGAAAAGCGGCATGACCATTTCCTTCCACCATCATCTGCGCAACGGCGATTACGTGGTCAACCAGGTGATCGACGCCTGCGCGGAAATGGGCATCCGCGACCTGACCCTCTTTCCCACGGCGCTTTTCGGCGTGCACAAGCATCTGATCGATCATATCCAATCGGGCGTCGTCGCCCGTATCTGGGGCTCCGTCAACGGCCCCATCGGCCAGCTCGTCTCCGCGGGCGGGCTCGGGGCGCCCGCGGTGCTGCGCAGCCACGGCGGCCGGCCGCGCGCCATCATGTGCGGCGACGTGCATATCGACGTGGCTTTCATGGCCGCGCCGTCGTGCGACCGTTACGGCAACATGAACGGCGTGCAGGGCCCCTCGGCCTGCGGGTCTTTGGGCTACGCCTTCACCGACTGTCAGTACGCCGACTGCGTCGTCGCCGTCACCGACAACCTCGTGCCCTATCCCAACGCGCCGATCTCGATCAACCAGACCTGCGCCGACTTCGTCGTCGCGGTCCCCAGCATCGGCGATCCCGCGGGCATCGTCTCCGGCACCACCAAGGTGACGAGAGATCCGCTGCGGCTGCTCATCGCCCGCTACGCCTCCAGGCTGATCGAAGCGAGCCCGTACTTCCAAACCGGGATTTCCTTCCAGACCGGCGCCGGCGGCATCGCCCTCGCCGTGACGGCGTTCATGAAAGACGCCATGCTCAGGAAAGGCATCAAAGGCAGCTTCGGCCTGGGCGGCATCACCAGCTATTTCGTCGACCTGCTTCGCGAGGGGCTGGTCGACAAGCTGCTCGACGTGCAGTCATTCGACCTCGGCGCGGTCAGATCCATCGCCGCGGATCCGCGGCACGTGGAAATTTCCGCCGACATGTACGCCAATCCATGGAACCGAGGGGCCGCGGTCAACATGCTCGACGTGGTCATTCTCGGCGCCACGGAAGTGGACCGCGACTTCAACGTCAACGTCAACACGGAAGCCGACGGCGCTCTGCTGCACGGCATCGGCGGCCATCAGGACACGGCGGCCGGCGCCAAGCTGACGATCATCGCCCAGCCGCTGCTGCGCGGCCGCATCCCCTGCGTCACCGACACAGTCTACTCGGTGACGACGCCCGGCGAATGCGTTGACGCCGTCGTCACGGAGTACGGCATCACCGTCAATCCGCGCCGCACCGACCTGGTCGAGGCGTGCCGGGGGATCCGTGACGTGCCGGTGATCTCCATGGACGAATTGGCCGACAAGGCCAGGCGGATGTCCGGCCCCATGGATCCCGTCGAGACCACCGACCGGATCGTCGGCGTCATCGAATGGCGCGACGGCACGGTCATCGACGTGGTGCGTCAGCTGAAGAAAAAATAAAATCGCATACAAAAAACGGAGCCGGTCGAGTTTCTCGGCCGGCTCCGTTTTTTGTCCGGGCGCGACGTTTTTCCGCCGGCGCTGTTTTTGTTCGCGCCGTTGCGCTGCGGCATTCCAACGTTCTTGAAAAAATATCTTCGCCCCGATTGACAAAGCTTTGTTATAAGGTATAATTCTATTGTCATAAGATTTTCATTGTATACAAATTAGAACTTATTCAGCGACAAAAGGATGTTTAGGGAACCGCCGGTTCCCTTCGCATAAAACACTCGATCGGGAGGGATTTTCCATGTCCAGCGCGGAGAAGAAAGCGCGAGAGAAGAGAAAGCCGACCACGTTCGAAGCGGTCTCAACGGTTGTTTTTCTGCTGCTGACGTTCGGCGCCGGCGCGCTGTGGGGGCTGAACTACGTGCCGCTGATGGTCGTGGTCGCCGCCTATTCGGCGCTGATCAGCTGGCGGTGCGGCTACACCTGGGACGAGATGGAATCGGCCGTGGGCAAACGCATCGGCCGTTCGGTGCCGGTGATCATGATTTTGCTGGCTATCGGCTTCATGCTGGGCGGGCTGATGTTCTCCGGCACGCTGCCGATGCTGATCTATTACGGATTGCAGGTGGTCTCGCCGCGCTGGATCGCGCTTTGCGCCTTCCTGCTCTGCTGCGTGTTCTCGACCGTGACCGGTACGTCCAACGGTTCGGCGTCCACGGCGGGACTGGCGATGATGGGGCTGGCCATGGCGATGCCGGACGTCAATCTGGGACTGGTGGCGGGAGCCTGCTACGCCGGTTCGCAGTTCGGCGACAAGCTTTCTCCTCTTTCCGACACGACGGTCCTGGCCTCGTTGACGACGGACAACGACATTTTCGATCACATCATCAACATGTCCAAGACGGTCGTTCCCGCGGCGCTGATCGCCATCGGCATTTACGTCTCCATCGGCATGAACTCCCCCGAGACGCCCGCGGTGGTCAGCAAGGATTCGGCGGCGCTGCTCGCGTCGCTGAGCGCCATGTTCAAGTTCCACTGGGTGCTGCTGATCCCGGTCGCGTTCCTGCTTTGGGGGTCTTTCACGAAGAAGCCCACCACGCTGGTGCTCTTCGGCGCCGGCTTCATCGCCGTCGTCATCGGCGTGCTCTACCAGGGATTCTCCGCCAAAGACGCCGTCAACGTGCTGTACGGCGGCTTCAATTCCAAAATGGTGCTGGCGGCGCATCCCGATTTCGACGTCGCGGCCATGAGCAAGGCGGCCAAGACGCTGCTCGAGCGCGGCGGCATCGCCGACATGAACAAGACGTTCGTCGCCACCTGGCTGTGCTTCTACTTCGCGGCCATCGCCGAGCAGTGCGGCTGTCTCGACGTGCTGCTGGACTCGCTGATGGGCTTCGTCAAGAGCACGGGCAGCCTGATCCTCACCACGGGAATCTCGATGGTGGTGCTGACGGCCGTCGGCGGTTCTTCCACGGTCTCGCTGCTGATCGGCGGCAGCATGTTCAAGTCCAAATACGAGGAGATGGGCGTCAACACGCTGAACCTGTCCCGCACGCTGGAGGACTTCGGCACGGGCACTTCGGGCTTCTTCCCCTGGACTTCGTCGGGGATCCTCTACGCCAGCGTGCTTTTCTCGTCGAGCACGACGTTCCTGCGCTACTCCTTCTTCAGCTGGATCGTCTGGCTCCTCGCCATTTTCTACGGTTTCACCGGCCTGGGGCTGCGCACGTCGCCGACCCGCAAGCAGCTTGAAAAAGCCGCCCGGCGCGCCGCCGCGCAGTAAAGGCGCGCGGAAATGTACTGCGACGTTCACATTCACACGGAAGCTTCGAGCGACTCGAAGACGACCATCGAAGACCAGCTCGACCGCGCCGTCAAACTGGGGATGAAGTACGTCTGCATCACCGACCACCAGGATTACGATTATCCTCAATGGCACAGCACCTACCAGCTGAACGAAAACGGCGACGTGGGCGCCTACGTCGAAAAACTGCTGAAGACGCGCGAGGCCTACAAAGGACGCATCGAGATGCTTTTGGGCATCGAGTTCGGCCTGCAGCCCCACCTGGCGGAAAAGCACAACAAAGTCTACGCCGACTACCCGTTCGACATGGTGATCGGCTCGACGCACATTTTCGAGGGGCGCGACACGGAGGACCAGACGCTTTACGAGGGGCGCAGCAAGGAAGCCTCGATCCGCGCCTACTTCGAAACAGAGCTGGAAAACCTGTCCGTCACCGACGGCTACGACACCGTCGGCCATCTGGATTACGTGCTGCGCGACATCCCCGGCAAGAACGAGGGCTTCGCTTACGCGCAGTACGCCGACCTGATCGACGCCATGCTGCTCACGGCGATCAGAAAGAACAAGGCCGTCGAGCTGAACACAAAATCTCTCGTCGTGGGCATGCGCGATTCCAGCCCCGGACGCGAGGTGTTCAAACGCTACCGCGAGCTGGGCGGCGAACTGGTCACGCTCGGTTCCGACGCGCACTTCCCGGAACGGATCGGCGCGTGCTTCGACATCGCCGGCGACATTCTCAAAGACGCGGGCTTCACGTATTACTGCGTGTTCAAAAATCATCAGCCCGAGTTCCTGCCGCTGTGACGGAGGGATTTCCATGTACATCAAGCCGTTTAAAGTCGAAGAGTGGATCAACGCTCACGAACAGACCGCCAAATACAACATCTCCAGCACCGGCGTGGTCAACCTGACGCTGGACGGCCTGTTGGAACTGACGGGAACCGATCGGGAAGCGTTTCTCGGGGAGCTCTGCTCGCGCCGTCTGTCCTACGGCCACATCGGCGGTTCGCCGGGACTGCTGCAGGGCATCTGCGGCCTGTACCGCACGCTGAAGCCCGCGGACGTGGTCCCCACGCACGGCGCCGCGGGCGCGAACCACCACGTCTTCTACACGCTCATCGAACCGGGCGACCGCGTGGTCAGCATCGTGCCGACCTATCAGCAGCTCTATTCGATCCCCGAAGGCTATGGCGCCGACGTGAAGTGGCTCAAGCTCCGCAAGGAAGACGGCTTCCAGCCCGATCTCGACGAACTGGAACGTCTGGCCGCCCCCGGGACGAAGATGATCTGCATCATCAACCCCAACAATCCCTGCGGCTCCGTCATCTCCAACGAGGCGCTGCGCCGCGTCGTCGGCATCGCCCGCGCCGCGGGGGCCTGGCTGCTCTGCGACGAATCCTACCAGCACCTGACGCAGAACGGCGAATGGATCGATTCGGTGGCCGATCTGTACGAAAAAGGCATCTCCACCAGCAGCACCTCGAAAGTGTTCTCCATGCCGGGGCTGCGCATGGGCTGGATCGCCTGCCGCGACCGCGATTTCGTCGCCTCCTGCCTGTCGCACCGCGACTACAACCTCGTCAGCTGCGGCAACCTCGACGACACCATCGCCGCGCTGGCGCTGAAACACGCCGGCACGCTGATCGAGCGCGGACAGCGTGTGATCCGCGACAATCTGCAGGTCGTCGAGGGCTGGGTGCAAAGCGAGCCGCACATCTCCTGGGTGAAGCCGCAGGGCGGCTCGATCACGCTGCTCTACTACGATTTCGACATGAACTCGTACGACTTCTGCCAGAAACTCTTCGACCGGACCGGCGTGTTCGTGTCGCCCGGCGACTGCTTCGAAATGCCCGGCTGCTTCCGCCTCGGCTACGCCGGCAACACCGCCGAGTACCTCAAGGCCGGCCTGGACGGCATCAGCCAGTTCATGAAGACGCTGGAATAGAATAAGACAGCTCCATAAAAATTCCCCTGAAAACGGATTCATCCGATTTCAGGGGAATTTTTTTGAAGCGACTCCTTGACCTCAGTACAGCCACGTGCAGCCGGAATCGGTGCCGTTCACCATTTTGCGGTAAGCGGCCAGCACGCCTTTGGCGGGGTGGTCGGGCTTGGTGACGTTTTCGAGGCGGCGGGCGATCTCTTCGTCGCTGACTTCGAGATGGATGCTGCGCCGGTCGATGTCGATTTCGATCATGTCGCCGTCCTGAACCGCGGCGATGGGGCCGCCGTCCCATGCTTCGGGCGTAATATGCCCGATGCAGGGGCCGCGGGTGGCGCCGGAATAGCGCCCGTCGGTGATCATCGCGCAGCTCTTGTGCAGTCCCATGCCGACGAGCATGGCGGCGGGAATGGACATTTCGCGCATGCCGGGGCCGCCTTTGGGGCCTTCGTACTTGATCACCAGCACGCAGCCGGGCTTGACGCTCCTGTCGATCATGCAGCGGCGCAGTTCTTCCTCGGACTCGAAGCACACGGCGGGGCCGCGGTGATGAAACATCTCCGGATCGACGCCGCTTTTCTTGACGATGCAGCCGCCGGGGGCGATGTTGCCGTAAAGCACGGCGAAACAGCCGTCGGGATAGAGCGGGGCGCTTTCGCTGTGGATGACCGCGGGATCGACCGCGCGGCTGAAACGGTCGAGCAGATCGCCCATGGTGCCGCCCATGGCCATTCTCGCCGCGCGGTCGAGGTGGCGTTCGATGGCCTTAAGCGTGGCGCCGACGCCGCCAGCTTTGTAGTAGTCGTAGATGTTGTACTTCGACGAGGGCTTGAACTTGGCGATGCAGGGCACGTCTTTCTGAATCGCGTCGAAGTCGCCGATGTCCAGCTTGACGCCCATCACTTTGGCCAGCGCGCAGACGTGCAGCTGGGCGTTCGTGGAACCGCCGGTGGCGGCGATGTGGCGCAGGCCGTTCTTCAGGCTGTTCTCGCCAACGACGTCGCGGAAGCGCACGCCCTCCCGGGTCAGTTCGACGATGCGCTCCCCCACGTCGCGGGCCTGCTTGTACTTGCCCGACGAGCAGAACAGCATCGTGGTGCTGTCGATCGGGCAGACGCCGATCGCTTCGGCGAAGACGCCCATGGTGTTGGCGGTGCCGTACATGCTGCACGTGCCGCAGGAATGGCAGATCTTCTTGCGGTATTCGCTGAAGGTCTCCTCGCTGATCGCCCCGACGGCGCGTTCGCCGATGGACTCTTTCAGGTCGGGAGTGACGAAGGTGCGTTCCTGCGTCTCCCACGGCATCATGCTGCCGCAGGTAAGAAACAGCGTCGGCTTGTTCAGCGAGGCGGCGGCCATGAGCATGCCGGGGACGATCTTGTCGCAGCTGCACATGAACACGAGGCCGTCGAAGCCGTGCGCGTTCACCATCGCCTCGGCGCTGCCGGCGATCAGATCGCGCTGCGGCAGGATGTAGTGCATGCCCTCACCTTGAGCCATGCCGTCGCAGGGCGCCGGCACGTTGAACTCGGCGGGGACGCCGCCCGCGGCCCAGATGCCCTCTTTGACGAAATTCGCCAGATCTTTCAGCGGCCGATGCCCTGGATTGACGTCAGCGTACGAATTGACGATGCCGATCACCGGCTTGTGCAGATCCTTGACGCGGTAGCCGCAGGAATTCATCAGCCCCGCCCAGTAGGCTTCCTGAGGATCGTCCGCGTCGCGTCCTTTCCATTGCCCCATCTGCGCTCCCCCCTTTTTGTTTCGCAAACGAGCGAAGGCGTTCGCATCGTTTGTTTCGATTATAAAATGATCCGTCTTAAAAGAAAAACAATATTTAACACCGTTTATTACAAGTAAAAACTTGCCATCGTTCGACCGTTCTGGTAGCATCGTAAAAAACGCGCGGAGCGTGCCGGACAGAGCTCCGCCGCACGTTAACCGAGAGCGGATGTTCCACGTGGAACATTCGCGGGAAAGGAAGAACGGTCATGACCACAGGACAGGAAATGTTTTTGCTGGCGGCCCAGGAGCTGAGTTTTTCCCGCGCCGCCAAAAGGGCCTTCGTCACGCCGCAGTGCCTGAGCGACCACATCCGCCGCCTCGAAGAGCGGTACGGCGTGAAACTTTTCCACCGCCGTCCCCAGCTCGAACTGACGCGCGAAGGCCGGACGCTCCGGGATTATCTGAGCCGGATCGCCCAGCTGGAAGAGAACATGGCGCTCGAGATGGAAGACGTCAGCGCGGGCATGCGCGGCACCGTCCGCCTCGGCATCCCCCTCACGCGCGGTCGCATCTTCATCCCCCGGATCATGCCCGAATTCCAGCGCCGTTTTCCCCGCGTCGACGTGAAGATCGCGCTTCGCGACACCCGCGACCTGCAGAAGATGACGGTCGAGGGCACGCTCGACCTGTTCGTCGGCGTCGGCGCCGAACACAGCCCGCTGTTCCGGTTCGTGCCGATCGCCGCAGAGCCGCTCTACCTCGTCGTTCCCGAACCGCAGCTGAGCCGCGCGTTCCCCGACTGCGACGAGTCCGCCGCGGCAAAACTCCGCCGCAGCGGCGCCGACCTGACGCCGTTCGCCGACGTCCCCTTCGTTCAGGGCAACGACATGAGCACGACGACGCTGCTCGTGCGCGAGCTCTGGCAGAAAAGCGGCCTCAAGCCGAATCTGCACGTCGAGGTGAGCAACTTCGACATCATGCTCGACCTCTGCCGGCAGTGCGGCTGCGCGACCATCTGCTCCCGGGGCCAGCTGCACCGCCTGAAGGGACAAAAACGCCGCGAAAAACCGGGAGAACGCCTGCGCGTCTTCCCGCTCCGGGACAAAAACCGGCTCGCCGTCGAGCTGGTCACGCCGCGCAGCGCCCGCCCCGCCAAGTTCATCAGCGCCCTCGGGCAGATGCTCGTCGAGACCATGAAAAGCGAAGACGCCGCTCTCGAACAGTGGCTGCGCGCCGGCGAGCCGGGAACGAAAGCCGAAAAGACGGCTCTTCCACAGGACTGAAAAAAGTTCCCCGCCGGACAGGGCGCGAAGGCGCCGCCGTCCGGCGGGGAGCTTTTTTCATTCGGAGAGAATTTTCGAAGATCTAAAGGCGCGGCCGGGCGTTTTCTACGCGTCGGCGTTGAAAACGTTCCAGTCCACCTTGCCGAATTTGGCGCAGGCCGCCATCGTGCCGACCATGTCGCCGGTGACGTTGCCGGTCGTATGGGGAATGTCGATCACGGGCCAGATCGCCGCCAGGATGGGGACGAGGCCAAGCGGCAGCCCCAGCGACTCGAAGAACACGGCGGACATAACGATCCCCGCGCCCTTTACGCCGGCGGCGCCGACCGCCAGCATGAGCCCCAGCAGAACGGTCTGCACGAGACGGAGCGGCGTGATCTCCACGCCGAAGATGTCGAAAGCGAAGACGGCGATCACGCCGAAAGCGGCGGCCATGCCGTTCATGTTCATCGTGTTGCCCAGCGGCAGCGAGAACCCGTAAACGCTCTCGTCGAGGCCGAGTTTTTCCTCGGCGATGTTCATCTCCATCGGCAGCGTCGCGGCGCTGGAAGTCGTCGTGGCGGCCACCAGCATGGCCGGAGCCACGTGCTTGAAGAAGCGCAGAGCGGGGACGTTCCAGATCTTCAGTGCCAGCGGATACACGACGAACATGCCCGCCAGGATCGCCGCGTAATCGGCGACGAAGAACTTGGCGATCGCCGTCATCATCTTGCCGCCGATCGTGCCCGCCACGCAGGCGACCAGCGCGCCGATGCCGTAGGGGGCGAAGCCCATGACGAACTCGGTGATCTTGATCATCACGTCGGCCATGTTGCGGAAGAAGGCGATCGCCGCGGGGACCCTGTCTTTCAGGTGCAGCAGCGCCACGCCCGTGATCAGCGCGAAGAAAATCACCTGGATCATGTTCATGTTGGCCATGGAAGCCACGGGATTCTCGGGGATCCAGTTGAGGATCGTGTCGATCGCCGAATACCTGCCGACCGTCACTTCCTTGACCACGGAGCCGAGCACGCCCTCGGCTCCCCTGCCGGGGCGGAGCGCAAGCGCCACGCCGGTGCCCACGGCGGCAAAAACGAGAGAAGACAAAAGGTAAAAGGCGACGATGAAACCGCCGATCTTTTTCAGGCTCCCGGGGCTCTCCATGCTGGTCACCCCGGCGACCAGAGTGAAGAACACCAGCGGCACGATCAGCATCTTGAGCAGGCGCAGGAACAGGTCGCCGACAGGCTTGATCACCGTCACGGCAGGGCCCCAGTAAATGCCGGCGGCGATACCGACGCACATCATGACGACGATCCTGCGAGACATGGACAGCTTGGACCAAAAGTTCATAATACCCCTCCTTCTGCAATCTGCGATAAAACCGTTTCGTTCATCCGGACGCGACGATTTCTTTTACGGCCAAGAGTCATTCGACCGTGCAGCCCAGCTCCCCGAGCTTGGCGTCCACCCAGGGACGCGGGTATTCGCCCCTGAGAATGCCCGCCATGATCGTCGCTTCCTTCTCGACCACCGCGCGGGCAGCTTTGGCGAGATCCTCGGCCTCGCCGGGGCGGATCACCAGAACGCTGTCGGCGTCGCCCACCACGATGTCGCCGGGGGTGACGATCACGCCGCCCAGGGAAATGGGATAGTTGATCTCGCCGGGGCCATTCTTGTACGGCCCGTTGGGCGTGACGCCGCGCGCGTAAACAGGCAGATCCATCCCGGCGATGGCGCCGGCGTCGCGCACCGCGCCGTCCACGACCACGCCGGCCACGCCGCGGACTTTGCAGTACGTCAGCATCAGCTCGCCGAAAATCGAGCGTTCCGTGCATCCGCCGGCGTCGATCATGAACACGTCGCCGGGCTGGGCCATGTCCATGGCCTTGTGGAACATCAGGTTGTCGCCTTCGGCGACCTTGACCGTAAAAGCCGTGCCCAGCAGCGGCGCCGCGTTCAGCGGACGAATCGCCGCGTCGACGGCGGCCATGCGGTTCATGCAGTCGTCGATGTTCGCCACGGGAACGCCGCGAAACAGTTCCACCAGTTCACGGGGCGGACGGGGAAAATCGGTACGGATCCGACAGCCAATCGTGCTCATGTTATTTTCTCAGCCCTTTCATCATTCTCGCGATGTTCTCCACGGCACGGCGCAGCTGCGCGTCGTCGGTCGCAAAGGAAAAACGCATCCAGCAGCCCTTTTCTTCCCCATAAGAAACGCCGGGCACGCCCACCACCTTGGCGTTGTTCAGGATATACTCGCCGCCCTGGTTCGAATCCATGCCGGGCAGATCGAATTTCGTCCAGGCATAAAAAGCCCCCTCAGGCATCTCGCAGTGCACGCCGGGAACGGCGTTCAGCCCGCCGACAAAAAAGTCGCGGCGCTCCTGATATGTGCGGCGCATCGCTTCGATCTCCTCGCCGCATTTAAAGGCCATCGCCGCGGCTTTCTGGATGAAGCCGCTCGTACAGGAGATCGTGTGCTGGAACAGTTTTCCCGCCACCTTGACGATCCCGGGAGAAGCCGCCATGTAGCCGATGCGCCAGCCCGTCATGGCGACGCATTTGGAAAAACCGTTGACCGTGACGACGCGCGGCGCAATGTCGGCGCAGGAGGCCGGGCTGATGTTCTCGTTTCCGTCGAAGAGGATCTTCTCGTACATCTCGTCGGACAGCAGCACGACGTCGGGGTGGCGGAGCATGAAGCCGCGCAGGATTTCCGCTTCGGGGCGCGTCAGCACCCGGCCGGTGGGATTGTTGGGATAATTGACAATGAGCAGGCGCGTTTTGCTCGTCACCTTCGCTTCCAGAGCCTCTTCGGTGATGCGGTAGCCCCCGTCGGGATCGAGGGGGACCGCCACGGAAACGGCCGCAGCCGCCTGCGCGATGGCCGGATACGACACCCAGCCCGGCGTCAGGTACATGACCTCGTCGCCAGGATTCACCAGCGCACGCACAGCGGCGTAAATGGCGTACTTGCCGCCCGGCGTGACGATCACGCTGTCGGCGTCATAGCCGGCGCAGCCGTTCTCGGTACGGAGCTTGGCCGCGATCTTTTCGCGCAGCTCCGGCAGGCCGTTGCCCACGGTGTAGTGCGTATAGCCGGCGTTGATCTGACGGAACAGTTCGTCGCAGATCTTCTTCGGCGTATCGAAATCCGGTTCGCCTCCAGCCAGATCCACGATCTCCGCATCCACGGCTTTCAGCTTTTTCGCTTTGGCCATGGTCACCATCGAAGCCGACGGAACGATCGCAGCGATCTCCCGGTTCAAATTCAAAGACATGTCCGACGCCTCCTTCATATATTATTATCATGTATCTTTTTATTTTTTATGGTATCATTGGCTAATTACAACGTCCAACGAATAATTTTAATGTTTAATATCAACAAAATCACTATTTATTCCCCGGGGAGACAGGAGAATGGACTCTTTCGATATCGAACTTTTCCGCGCCATCATCAGCAGCCGCAGCATCACCCAGGCGTCGCAGGCGCTGCTGCTCTCGCAGTCCGCCATCAGCCAGAGACTTTTGCGCCTCGAACAGGAGCTGGGCATCAAACTGATCGATCGGCAGAAGGGAATCCGCCGCGTCGAAATCACGGCACAGGGCATGCGCTTTCTCGAACTGGCGGAAAAGTGGGAGAACAGCTATCAGGAAATCCTCCGCTTAAAGGACACGGAACCGGATCAGTCGCTGGTCATCGCCAGTCCGGACAGTTTGATCAACTTCGTGCTGGGACCTTTCTTGAAGCGGCTCCCGGGCCTCGGCTATTTTCCGCGCCTGCGCACCCAGCAGTCGCTGGAGATATACGACCTGGTCGACAACAAAGAAGCCGACGTCGGCTTCGTCTTTCGCGACGCCCGTT
The DNA here is from genome assembly GCF_003612005.1 of Pyramidobacter sp. CG50-2. Classification (NCBI taxonomy): domain Bacteria; kingdom Thermotogati; phylum Synergistota; class Synergistia; order Synergistales; family Dethiosulfovibrionaceae; genus Pyramidobacter; species Pyramidobacter sp. CG50-2. The sequence continues at coordinate 583 of NZ_RAWT01000062.1, read as the reverse complement.
ACGTCAACATCGTCACCCGCTCCGTCCTGCGCGAACCCATCTCCATGATCTGCCGCCCCGGCAGCCCCTGGAACGAACACGCCGTTCATCCGCAGCAGCTTCGCAAGCAGGACGAAATTTATCTCGCCTGGAGCCCAACCATCCAGCAGTGGCACGATTACTGGTGGAACCCGTCGACCCATCCCGTCGTCCACGTCGACACGCCGGCGGCGCTGCTGAATTACCTGGCGCCAGGGACATGGGCCATGTGCCCGGAATCCGTCGTCGCGGCCTATCGAGACACTCAGGAAATCGAGATCCACGCCTTTGCCGAAAACCCCCCGGACCGCGAATGCTTCCTCATCCTCCACAAATCGCCCGGCAGCGGGCGGACGAAGATGATCGCCCGCTTCGAACGGCATCTCGACGCGTTCCTGCGCACGCTTCCGTATCACGTATGAGCCCGCTTCGGCCGCCCGCCAGCCCTGACGAAAAGATCCCCGATCGGGGGACGCATTTTTTGCGCCTCCCCCGCTCGGGGATCCTTCGTTCCGTTTTTCCCGTTTCGGCCGTTACTTCGCTTCCGCAGGCGCCTGTTCCGGCC
>NZ_RAWT01000116.1:0-521 GCF_003612005.1 Pyramidobacter sp. CG50-2 | reverse complement strand
GAACAGAGATACTGGTGATAAATGCGGAGGGGGTCCACCCGGTCCCATGCCGAACCCGGCAGTTAAGCCCTCACGCGCCGATGGTACTGCGATTCGCTTCGCGGGAGAGTAGGTCCTCGCCCGTGTCTCTGTTTTTTTTCTTCCTTACTTCTTCCTTCTTCTTCCTTCTTTTTCTTTGCTTCTTCCTTCTTCTCTTTTTCTCTTCCTTGTCTCCGCTCGAAAATCTTCGCTTAAAAATCTTCGCTCAAAAATCGCCGGCCCGCTGCGGAAAATCTTTCCCGCCGCGGGCCGGCCTTTTTTGGCTCTTTTTTCTTAAAGCGGGAATCGCTGATCGTGACGGAAAGGACAGCGCTGCGGATTGCCTTCGGCGCGGTAGATTTTTTTGTTTGCGAGATCGTAGACGACGGACCAGACGGTAGCCTTGCCTGTACTGGGGGGATACTGATACTATTTCTCAATTAAAGCACCTAACAATCCATTGTCTTGCGGTAATACTCCTTATGGTCTGAGCGGTGAGATTT
>NZ_RAWT01000097.1:0-1315 GCF_003612005.1 Pyramidobacter sp. CG50-2 | reverse complement strand
TGAAAGCCGGTTTCAACGTCAAATCCGGTAGCAGCGTAGGCCCGATCGTGGCCGGCGACACCCTGGAGTTCGCGGGCATCAACTACGTCCAGACCTCCTACGACGCCGCCGCCAAGAAACTGACCGTCGGCCTCGACACAACGGCGCTGAACAGCCAGATCAACAATCAGGTGAACAGCAACACCACGGTCACCCAACACGGCACCGACATCACCGCGCTCAAGAACGGCTTCACCGTCAGCAACGCCGCAGGAACGAAACAAGACATCACCCTCGGCGGCGCGACCAAGAAGAACATCAAGTTCGAAGGCGAAACCGACAAGATCGACGTGACCGTAGCGGCCGACGGGGCTGACGGCGCAAAAGTGACCGTGACAGCCAACGCCAACCTCGGAACAAACCTCGACATCAGCAACAACGCGACCGTGACGAACCTGAGCAACACCGTGAGCGGAAACACCGCCAACATCGCCACCAACACCAGCAACATCACCAAACTGCAAGGCGGCTTCGACCTCAAAGCCGGCAGCACGACCAACAACGTCGCCTTAGGCGGAGCGACAGCCCCGACCGTGGAATTCGCGGGCGCCGACGACACCGTCACCGTCGACCTGACCGGGACGAAAGTCACCTACGGCATCGACAAGACCAAGCTGATCACCCAGCTCAACAACAACAGCACCACGATCACCAACGTCGAAGCCAAGTTCAAACTGGCCGACGAAGGCACCGGCACGACAACCGTCACCGCGGACAAGACCGGCACACAGACCGTGAAATTCGCCGGCGACGGCAACATCATCGAATCCGAAGTCGGCACGGCTGGCGTGAAGTACAAAGTCAACACCGCCAACCTGACCAACACCATCAACACCGCCATCACCAACAACACCACCGTGCAGAACCTCGCCGGCGGCTTCAACGTGAAAGCGGGGGCGAACACCGGAGCGATCCAGGCCGGTAACACCCTCGAATTCGCCGGCAAAAACTACGTGGAAGTCGAGTATGACAGCACCGCCAAAAAGATGACCATCGGCCTCGACGACGCCACCAAGAACAAGATCGACAACCTCAGCACCACCATCAACAACGCGTCCAAGTGGACCATCAAAGACGGAGAGACGCCGGCGGGCGAGAAAGAAATCAACAGCACCACCCCCCTCGTCGTGAAAGGCGCCGGCGGCGTCACCACGAAAGTCGACGCGGGCGGCCTCACCATCGGCCTGAACGGCGCGAACCTGAGCAATACCATCAACAACAGCTTCACCGTGATTAATAACGTCGAAGCGAAATTCAAGATCGCCGACGCCGGGAC
>NZ_RAWT01000061.1:0-14858 GCF_003612005.1 Pyramidobacter sp. CG50-2 | reverse complement strand
CAGTTTGGCTTCGATCTTCTTGTTGTGATTCTTTTTCCGCGCTGCTTCGATTTCCGCCTGCTGTTCCGATGTGATCTCGTATTTTACGGGCATTCTCCATCACCTCGGGTGCATTATAACTGAGGTACGGGAAGTTTGGCTATACTATAAAGAAGTAGTATTAGACCAGGGATCTAACTTTAAGGGGGCAGTTCAGGTTCACAATCGAGACGGACTCTTTTTGAAAGCACTTCAGAGCAACGGTCGAGAGAGTTCTGAGCAACTGAACTCCTTCGCAGCGCCCAGCAAACTCTGGTGATACTTTCTGTCAAGAATCAGTCTCATACTGTTGAGATACTGTCTCTTGACCAAAATATTGACACTGGTTTTCAATTTGGAACATCATTGAAGGTATCGTACCTCGCGCAGTCGCGCCAGTCGTGCCGCAAAAAACATGCGGCACGCGATTTCATGCAGCTTTTGATGCTATACCAGCTGCCGTCTCAAACGTTCCTTTTCGGCCGCTTCGTCGTCGGCGGGGTACCAGACGGGGGCGGCGAGGCGGACGGCGCACTTTTCGCCCTGGCTGAAGGAGACGCGGTGCGGCGTCTGCACTTTCAGCGTTTGATTGCCGACGGGGATCAGGTACTCGGTGCGGTCGGTGAGGAAGATGCGCTTTTCCACGTGGGTCTGATAGCCGTCGTTGCCGCCGCTCAGCTCGATGGCGTTGGGGCGCGTGGCAACGACCATGCGTCCGGCGGCGTCCGCGGGGACGGGGAGGCCGAGCGGATGGTCGAGGTCGCCTTCGGCGTAAGCCTGGCCGTCTTTGACGACGACGTTGAGGAAGGTGCTCTCGCCGAGGAAGCTGTGCACGAAGCGGTTGACGGGATTGGTGTAGAGGTTTTCGGGCGTGTCGATCTGCATGATCCTGCCCATGTCGCAGACCATCATGCGGTCGGAGATGGCCATGGCTTCCGACTGGTCGTGGGTGACGAAGATGATCGTGAAGTTGAACTTGCGCTGCAGCTCCTTGATCTCGAAACGCATGGACTCACGCAGTTTGGGGTCGAGGTTCGACAGCGGCTCGTCGAGCAGCATCACTTTGGGGCGGGTGACGATGGCGCGGGCCAGGGCGATGCGCTGCTGCTGGCCGCCGGAGAGGTCGGACGGATAGGAGTTCTCCAGACCGGTCAGGCTGGTGTGCGCCAAGGCGTCGGCGACTTTGCGGTCGACGTCCGTCCGGTTCATCTTCTGGATGCGCAGCGGGAAGGCAACGTTTTCGAAAACGTTCATGTGCGGCCAGACGGCGAAGGCCTGGAAGACCATGCCGAGGCCGCGCTCTTCGGGCGGCACGTAGAGGTTCTTGCTCTTCACCGAGACGGGGCGGCCGCAGAGTTCGATCTCGCCCTCGCTGAGGTCTTCGAAACCGGCGATCATGCGCAGCGTCGTCGATTTGCCGCAGCCGGACGGCCCGAGGAACGAGAAGCACTCGCCCTCGTGGACGCTGAAGGTGAAATCGTCCACGGCGACGATGTCGCCGAGCGTTTTGGTGGCGAAGCGTTTGGTGACGCCGCGCAGTACGACCTGATCCATAGGCCTAGACCCCCTTCCGGTCGCGGGTAAGATAGGTGACGACGGCGTTGCAGACGATGATCAGCAGGATCGCCACCGAGCCGAGCGCGGCCGCCTGCGGCATCATGCCGGCGTCGCGCAGCGAATAGATCTGCACGCCCAGCGTGCGCGTGTAAGGGCCGTAGAGCAGCACCGAGGTGGTGACTTCGCGCATGGCGGGCAAAAAGATCAGGAAGAACCCGGCCACCATGGCGGGGCGGATCAGCGGCAGCGTCACGTCCTTGAGGCTCTCGGTGTGCGAGGCGCCGCACGCGCGCGCCGCTTCCTCGAGCGAGGGATGGACCTGCAGCAGCGCCGCCGACGAGCTCTTCATCGAGAAGGACAGATAGCGCGCCAGATAGGCGACGAGGATGATCCAGATCGTGTTGTACAAGCTGATGCCGCCGAGGCTGCCCGACCAGGCGAGGATGACGCCGACGGCCAGCACCGTGCCGGGGATCGAATACGGCAGCACCGAAAGCACCTCGAGGACGCCGCGCCCGCGCGGGCGGATCTTCTGCACCACGTAGGCGATCAGCGTGCCCAGGAACATGCAGACGACGCCGGCCGTGGACGAGGCGAACAGCGAGTTCTTGATCGAGGCGAAGGTTCCCGAGGCCGAAAAAACTTTAACGTAGTTGTTGAGCGTGAAGTTCTTGGGAATTAGCGGCAGGCCGTAGGCCTTGACCAGGCCGACCAGGAAGATCATCACCAGCGGCACGACGACGATCATGACCAGCGTCGCGACGGCGAGGATCAGCAGCGGGATCCTGGAGCCGCGCAGCTTGATCAGCGTCGGGCGCATCGACTTGCCCTTGATGATGTCGTAACTGCCGGCGCTGAGCACCTTTTTCTGCACGATCAGGGCGACGGACACGACGACCACCAGCAGGATCGACAGCGCCGCGCCCTGGCGGATGCCTTCGAAACTGCCCTCGGCGCGCTGGATCGTGTCGAAGATCTGCGTCGGCAGCGTGAATATCCCCTGCGAGAAGCCGAGGATCGACGGCACGCCGAAATGCGCCAGCGACGAGATCAGGATCAGCAGCGCTCCGGCGGAGATGGCCGGCAGCACCAGCGGCAGCGTGATCTTGCGGATCACGGTCATCTGCCGCGCGCCGGCGATGCGGGCGCATTCCTCCAGCGTCGGATCCATGCGCTCGAGCGCGCTGACCACCTGCATGAAGACGAACGGGAAATAATAGGAAATTTCCACGAAGACGATGCCCCACACCGAGTTGATGTTGAACGGCGCGCCGGCGAGGCCGAACGCGCGCACCAGCCAGCGGTTCAGGTAGCCCGAACGGCCGTTGAGCAGCAAGTCCCAGGCCATGGCCCCCAAAAACGGCGGGAACATGTAGGGGATGCTGAACAGCGCGCGCATCAGCCCCTTGGCGGGAATGTCGCTGCGCCCCAGCAGCCAGGCGTAGAACACGCCCATGACCGTGCCGAACAGCGTCACCCAGAAGGCGATCTTGACCGTATTCCACATCGAACCGAGCGTCTTCGGGTCGAGCAGCTGGCTTGCGAACAGCGAAGGGTCGAAGCGCCCCTGATAGAAAAAGGCGTGGTACACGATCATGAAGATGGGGATGACGACGATCACCAGCAGCAGCGCGAAGCTGAGCAGCGTCATCGCCCCGTCGAGGCTGAAGCGGCGGCCGTCGAGCGCCGCCAGATCTCTGTTTCTGCGCAGGCCGAGTCTCATGCCGACGCCTCCTTTTTCGCTTCGTAGTAACGGGGATTGAGCAGACGCAGCCCCACTTCGTCCCCCGCCTTTGCGACGCCGTGCCGAACCGCGTCGAGCGTGCTCTGCTGCACGCGCAGTTCGCGCGCCCCCAGCGCGACGCGGTAATCGTACTCGCTGCCGAGGAACGTGCGCCGCTCCACGCGGGCGCGCAGCGGCGAGGCGGCGTCGAAAACGACGTCGTTGGGACGCACCCCCAGATCGACGCCGCGGCTTGGATCGAGCCCCGCGGGAAGCTCCCCTTCCCACGGCGCGACGCCCGCGCCGGTGTCCAGTCCCAGGCCGCCGCCCAGCGCGACGACGGGAATGAAGTTCGACACGCCGATGAACTCGAACGCGAAACGGTTGGCCGGGCGCAGGATGATGTCCTCGTCCGTGCCGACCTGGCACAGCGAGCCGTCCTGCTGCATGACGGCCATCCTGTCGCAGAGCTGCAGCGCCGACTGCTGATCGTGGGTGATGTAAAGGATCGTCGTGCCCAGATTGCGCTGGATCTCGCGGATCTCGAGCAGCATCTGCTCGCGCAGCTTGGCGTCGAGGTTGGTGATCGGCTCGTCCATGACGATCAGGCCGCCGTCGCACACCAGCGCGCGGGCGATGGCGACGCGCTGCTGCTGGCCGCCCGAAAGCTGGCTGGGCAGGTGGGCGGCGTATTCCGTCATGTTGACCTGCGAGAGGGCGTGCATGGCCCGTTTTTCCGCCTCGTCTCTGGGGACGCGGCGTTTCCTGAGCGGATAAAGCACGTTTTCCTTCACGGTCATGTGCGGCCACACGGCGTAATCCTGAAAGACGATGCCGATGTTGCGCCGTTCCACGGGAACGTTGATCCGCTTTTCGGCGCTGAAGAGGCACTCGTCCCCCACGTAGATCTCTCCCGTCCGCGGCTTGTTCAGCCCCAGAAGGCAGCGGGCCAGCGTGGTCTTGCCGCAGCCCGAGGGGCCGACGAGGCAGAGGATCTGTCCGTCTTCCACTTCGAGGCTGAAATTTTTGAAGATGTTGCGCTCGCCGTAACGGAAGGAGACGTTTTTGAAGATGACTTTGCCCATAAAACTCCTCCTGGTTGAAAGATTGTACAAAAATGGGGGCAACTGACGCTGCCCCCATGGATCGTTTTTTCGTTTGGAACGGAGCGGCGTTTAGCGGAAGATCTTGTCGAACGCCGCGGCGTTCTCCTTCTGCTTGGCGACCACTTCGGCCATGTCGCTGTCCATGGCCTTGGCGGCGATGGCGGCCACGTCGGCGCTCTGCTCCACGTCGCTGCGCACGGAGAGCAGATTGTTGGCGACGAGGATCTCCTGCCCTTCCTTGGAAAGGATGAAATCGTAGAGCAGCTTGCCGTTGGCCTCGTTCTTGCAGTCCTTGACCAGTCCGATGGGGCTGAAGATGGAAACCGTGTCCTCGGGATAGACGAAGGCGATCGGCGAGCCTTCCTTGATCAGGTTGGCGGTGACGTAGTCGAGGCACACGCCCAGCTTGTAGGCGCCGGCCGCGACCTGATTGTGCGTGGCGGTGGTGCCGCTTTCGAAGTAGCACTTGTTGGCCTTGAGCTTTTCCATGAACGGCGCGCCGTACTTGGCGTTGGCCATGATCGCGTTGCGCCAGTACTTGGTGGTGCCGGCGGTGTTGGGGTCGGTCATCACGACCTGGTCGTTCCACTTGGGGTCGCAGAGGTCGTTCCACGTCTTGGGCGCGTCGGCGGCTTCGACGTTGAGCGTGTTGTAGGCGATGCCCATGTTCATCATGCGCGCGCCGGTGTAATAGCCCTCGGCGTCGATGAACGCCTTGTCGATCTTTTCCGCTTCGGGCGAACTGTACTTCTGCAGGATGCCCTGCGCCTTGAACGACACGTAGTTGGTCGGGTCGCCGACCCAGATGATGTCGGCGTCGACGCGGCCGGCCTGAGCTTCGGTGGCGATCTTGGTCATGACCTTGCCGGTGCCGGCGAAGTAATATTCCATGGTGACGCCGGGATACTTCTTTTCGAAGCCCTGTTTGATGGCGATCAGCTGGTCTTCCTGCATCGAGGAGTAGAGCATGACCGTTCCGGAAGGCTCGGCGGCGGCGCAGGCCGCGAAGGCCAGGCTGAACGCGAACGCAGCGATGTACTTTTTCATGATGACGTTTTCCTCCTTGGGATCGTTTTTGGCGAATTGCCGGAACGCGGCGGGCGGGCTCCGGCGAATGGCTCGATTATAGCATATCGGAGCGATTTTAAAACAAAAAATTGCGGCTCCGTTCGTTCGCGTAAAGCGTCGAAATTTCGTCGGTCATCCCGTTTCGGAAAAACTTTTTGTCCGAAACGGCCCCGTCAGACGGGAAAAATCATGCTGATCCTTGATGTTTGCCGGGCGTTGCGAGGAAGTTCAGTCGCTCGCAGTCCCTCGTGTGCGGATTTTTGATTGAGAAAGAGTATCAATTGATTTCCGTCCATGGGTGACGTTGAAAAATATCGTTGTTCAGTTATAATTATTATGCAGACTGTAAATTTCAGGAGGCCACCATGAAGTTCGTGCTGGGAATCGACATCGGCTCCACCGCCGTCAAGGGGGTCCTGTACGCCGGCGAGGCGCTGCAGTGGGGGCTCGCGCCGACGGGCTGGAGCCCGCGCGACGCGGGCGAGGCCATGATCGCGGAACTGCTGCGGCGGCGCGAACTGAGCGAAGGGGATCTGGCCGCGCTGATCTCGACGGGGTACGGCCGCCGCGCGCTGACGGCCGCCACGAAGCAGGTCACGGAGATCACCTGCCACGCCCGCGGCGCGCACGAGCTGTGCCCGCAGGCGCGCACGGTGCTCGACATCGGCGGGCAGGACAGCAAGGTGATCCTGCTCGACGAGCGGGGCGGCGTGGTGGATTTCGCGATGAACGACAAGTGCGCCGCGGGAACGGGGCGCTTTTTTCAGGTGCTCAGCCACGCGCTGGACTACGACGTCGAGAGTTTCGGCGCCGTTCCGGTCGACGGGCCGGTGGAGCCGCTGTCGAGCATGTGCACCGTCTTCGCCGAGAGCGAAGTGATCGGCAACCTGGCCCGCGGCGTGCCGCGCGAAAACATCGTGCGCGGTCTGCTGAAGAGCATCGCCTCGCGGTCGGCGGGGATGCTCGCCAAAGTGGGGATGAAGCCGCCGCTGTTTTTCTCCGGCGGCCTGTCGCGCAGCCCGTCGCTGCGGACGTTTTTGGAAAAGGAGCTGGACTGCCCCGTGCAGGTCCACGAAAAATCGCAATTCGCCGGCGCGCTCGGCGCCGCGCTGATTGGCTGGGGGGCCATCGAATGAGAACGATCGAAGAGATTGTCGAGGGGATGAGGGAGCACGCCAAGGACGGTCCGGTGCTCATAAAGGAACTGAGCGAAAAGGGCGTGCCCATCGTCGGCACCTACTGCACGTTCGTGCCGTGGGAGATCATCCACGCTGCCGGCGCCGTGTCGGCGACGCTGTGTTCGCGCAGCCAGAAGCCCATCGCCGCCGCCGAGGAGCGCCTGCCGCGCAACCTCTGCCCGCTGATCAAGGCCAGTTACGGCCACGCCATGACCGACACCTGCCCGTACTTCCACTTCTGCGGCCTGGTCGTCGCCGAGACGACCTGCGACGGCAAGAAGAAGATGTTCGAACTGCTCAACGACATCAGGCCGGTCTACACGATCCAGCTGCCGCAACGCGGCGACCGTCCCGAAGACCTGGAGATCATGAAGAAGGAGTTCCGGCTCTTCGTGGAAGAGATGGAGCGTTTCACCGGCCACAAGATCGCCGACGACGATTTGCGCGCCGCCATCCGCCTGCGCAACCGCGAGCGCACGGCCCTGCGCGGGCTGTGGTCGCTGGCCGAGCTGGAGAATCCGCCGCTGACCGGACACGAAATGTGGGAATTCGGCGAGTACATGAGCTTCCATTTCGACAAGGAAGCCGCCGTCGCCTGGCTCGAACGGCAGGTCGCCGACCTGCGCGCCGCCGTCGCCGCGGGCGAAGACCGCGGCCTCGGCAAAAAGCCGCGAGTGATGGTCACCGGCTGCCCGATCAGCGGCGCCACCAAGGTGATCGACGCCGTCGAGGCGGCCGGCGGACTGGTGGCCTGCTACGAGAACTGCGGCGGCGAGAAAGAACTTCGCTACCTCGTCGACGAAGACAAGGATCCGCTCGAGGCGCTGGCCGAAAAGTACCTCGGCATCGGCTGTTCGATCATGAGCCCCAACGAGGCGCGTCTGAACGCGATCCGCTATCTGGCCGGCCTCTACCGCGTCGACGGCGTGCTCGACATGACGCTGACGTCGTGCCACACGTACGCCGTCGAAACGTACCGCGTGCGCGAGTTCGTGCACGGCCTCGGCAAAAGCTATCTGGCCGTGGAGACCGACTTCTCCGAAAACGACAAGGAACAGCTGGCCACGCGCATCGGCGCGTTCATCGAGATGCTCTGATACCGACGCTGGAAATGTGGCGGAGCGGAGAACCGTTTTTTTTGCGGTCCTCCGCTCCGTTTTTTTGCGCGGCGTTGTGGTTTTCGCGCTTTCCGTATTATAATCAGCCCCGACAGGAGGGCTTTTCCCATGGAAAAAGTTCTTCGCCGGGGGCGCGCTTTCTGCTGGCGCCTGTTCTCGCGCCGCTGCTTTTGGCGCCGGCGGTCTCGACAGCCGTCCGGGAATGCCGGACATCACGCTGCACGGTTCCGGTCGTGTGGCCGGTTCCGACCGGCGCCTCGGGCGGCATCAGCGCAGTTTGAACGGCTCGTTTCTCCTGCGCTGGGATATGTGATTTCGACTCAGCGTATTGAACCAGCCTGGCAACTGTATCGAGATGGAAATGTTCCTCGTGGAACATCGTTTTTTCAAAAACAGGGCCGTGCCGAAGCCTCCGCCCCGTGTGTCGCCCCGGCCTGTCGAGGCGGGGCTCAGCGGCGTGCGCCGAGCTCCGACAGCAGCCATTCTTTGAGCACGACCGCCTGGTTGCGGTCAGCGTCTTTGGCGCCGAACAGCAGCGTCACGTCCCCTTCCTTCAGGCGCTCGCGGCAAAGTTCCGCGAATGCCGCTGCGGCGGGGCTGCCCGCCAGTTCGGCCAGATAGTCGGCGCGGAACTTGGCGAAGCGCGCCGGATCGTGGGCGAACCACGTCCGCAGCGCCGCGCTGGGGGCGACCTCCTTGTTCCACAGATCGAGGGCGGCCTTTTCTTTGGAAAGACCGCGCGGCCACAGCCGGTCCACGAGCGCGCGGAAGCCGTCGTCCGCCTCCGCCGGAAGGTACACCCGCTTTGTTTTCACCACGTGAAGCATCGCACATCCCTCCTCATCGAACGCCGATGCTCCATTATGAATCTCTTGAGGTTTTTATTCAAGAGATCATTCCGTCACGCACAAGGAGTTGGGCTCATGAAGATCACCACGCTCTGTTACATGGAACGCGGCGGCCGCTGGCTGATGCTGCACCGCACCGTCAAGGAAAACGACGAGAACCGCGACAAGTGGATCGGCGTCGGCGGCAAGCTGGAAGAAGGGGAGAGCCCGGAAGACTGCCTGCGCCGCGAGGTGCGCGAAGAAACGGGCTGCGAGCTGACGGAATTTCGCTTCCGCGGTCTGGTCACGTTCGTGTCCGACCGCTGGGGCACGGAGTACATGTGCCTTTACACCGCCTCCGGCTTTACGGGGCGCCCGCACGGCTGCGACGAAGGCGCGCTCGAATGGGTGCCGAAGGACGAGGTCGAGTCGCTCAACCTCTGGGAAGGCGACAAAATATTTTTGCGCTTGCTCGCCGAGGACGCGCCGTTTTTTTCGCTCAAGCTGCGCTACGAAGGCGAGCGTCTGGCCGAGTGGGTTTTGAACGGCCGCGGCGCTGCGAAGGAGAAACGCGATGAATAAAAGATTCGCCATCTTCGACATGGACGGCACGCTCGTCGACTCCATGAGCTATTGGCAGCGCATGGAGCGCGAGTATCTGGCCGGGCGCGGCGCTCCCTCCGGGCCGGCGCTCGAGGCGCTGATCGCCCGCCTCAAGCCGATGACGCTGTATGACGCGGCGCGGACCGTCGTCGCCGAGCTGGGATTTTCGGACACGCCCGAGAGCGTCGTCGCTGGGATGAACGGCGTCATGCGCCGGCATTACGAGCGCGACGTTTCGCTCAAGCCCGGCGCGGCGGAGTACCTGCGGCGGCTCAACCGCCGCGGCGCAGCGCTTTGCACCGCTTCGGCCACCAGCGTGCCGCTCGTGAAATTATGCCTGCGCCGCCTTGGCGTCGACTGCGAATTCCGCTTTCTGCTCAGCTGCGAAGAAGTCGGCGCCAGCAAGAACCGTCCCGACGTGTACCTCGAAGCCGCCCGCCGTCTCGGTTCCGCCCCGGCGGAAACGGCCGTGTTCGAGGATTCGCTTTCCGCGCTGACGACGGCGAAGAACGCCGGCTTTTACGCCGTCGCCGTCTACGACGCCGCCAGCGCGGCCGACTGGCCGGCGCTGCGGGCTTTGGCCGACGAGTGCGTCGTCGACTGGAGCAAAGCGGCCGCTGAACAGCGCGGCTCCGATCCCATATGAAATGTTGAGGCGAGGCGAACCTTGGCGGCTCACCTCGCCTCAACATTTATCGGCCTTGTTTCCACAGGGCGTAAAACCGCCTCCGCAGCGCTTTCCCCGCCGGGCCGGTTTATCCTGTAATATTGAAGACGCAGCGTTCTTCATCATGATTCTCCTTCCCTGCGCTTTTCTGTCGCTGAGCGGAATAAAAAACGTAAAAGATAATGATTCCTGTTATTGACAAATGAAAAATCCGCCGCTATAATACGGTCAGATTCAAAAAAGAGACGCTTTCGTCTCCAACTCAAAAGTCAAACGGAGGAATTTTTCATGAACAAGAATCTCGTCAACAAGGTCAACGGCTATATCGCGAACATCGGCGTGTCGTTCGTCAAGATGCACAATCTGCATTGGAACGTCGTCGGTTCTCAGTTCAAGGCCGTCCACGAGTATCTCGAGTCCGTCTACGACGACTACGCGGACATTCTCGACGAAGCGGCGGAACTGTTGCGCATGAACGGCGAACTCCCCGCGGCGAGCCTGAAGCAGTATCTCGAACTGGCCAGCGTCAAGGAGCTCGAGTCCAAGGAGGTCTCGATCGGCGACGCGCTCGGCGTTCTCCTCGCCGACATGAAGCTCCTCAGGGACCAGGCCGCGGACATCCGCAAGGCAGCCGACGCGGAAGACGCTTTTGACGCCGCGAATATGATGGAAGACCACATCAAAGAGTTCAGCAAAAAGATCTGGTTCGTCGAGTCGATGACGAAGTAGCGGGAAAGGGAGCGGCCGGATGCCCGAGGAGAAAAAAACGCGCCATTCGCAGCAGCGGGACATGATCTACGACTATCTGCGCTCCACTCACGAGCATCCTTCGGCGGAGACCATCTACACGGAGCTCAAGGCGAAGATGCCCAATCTCAGCCTTGGCACCGTCTACCGCAATCTCAAGCTGCTCGAGGAAAGCGGCAAGATCCGCCGGATCTCCGCGCTGCAGAACGCCGAACGCTACGACTGCATCTGCTGCGATCACGCCCATTTCGTCTGCACCAAATGCGGCAAAGTCAGGGATCTCGAGCCGATCGACGCCCGCGAGGCCGCCGGCGCGTTCACGCTGGAAGACGGCGACGTGCCCCTGGGCGTGTCGCTGACGATCAGCGGCGTCTGCGCCGAATGCCGAAAAAACGCTTTGGATCAAAAAGGCAAAGGATGAAACGCCTCGGCCCTAAAACGCACGGGAAAACAATCAGCCCGCAGCTCCTGAAGAGGACCTGCGGGCTGATTTTTTTTCCGCGCTGCGACGTTTTATATCCAGCTGAAGATTCGATTCTCACGTATCTTTCACTATTGCATTACTATTTATCGTTATTTATTCATTCCTTTTTATTGACTTTTCTCCTGCTACCGCATATACTGCAGGTAAAGAACACTCAAGGAGATGATATTATGGTTTATACCGCCGACGTTCTGAACAGCCTTGTCCCGATCACGCAGTTCAACAGGGGGCAAGCGTCTCGCATCTTTGACAGGCTTCACACCGAAAATCGGCTGATTGTCTTGAAGAATAATCAGCCTGCCGCGGTCATTCTCTCCCCGGCGGAGTTCGGCCGCCTGAGCGAGATCGAGGAAGATTACGCTCTTTTGATGGAAGCTGCCGAGCGCCTGGCGGGCAACGCTTCCGTTCCGACTTCTTCCATGAGCGAAGTCATGTCCGAACTTGGCATCAGCGATGCCGACCTTGCGGAAGCGGGGGACGTTGCAATCGAATGAACTGGCATATCGAATTTCTGGAAGAAGCGAAAAGAGATCTGAAGAAACTGGATCACACCGTGCAGATACAGGTTTTAAAAGGGATCGATAAAGTCTCCCAAAATCCCCTCCCGATGCGGGACGGCGGATACGGTAAGCCTTTAGGGCACAAAGGCGGAAGCAATCTCACCAATCTTCTGAAGATCAAACTCCGCGACCTCGGTATCCGGGTCGTCTATAAGGTGGAATATACGGAAACGACGATGAAGATCATCGTGATCTCCGCACGCACAGACGGGCGGGCTTATCGGGAAGCAGCCGCCAGAAGAAACAAACATGATCTATGAGCAAAGACCGGCAAAAAACGCCGGTCTTTGTCATGTGGCGAAGCCTCTTACAGATTTTCAGGAGCCATAGGCGGATCTTCATCCTCGCCGTACCGTCTTGTGCCCAGCGCGGAGAATGCTGCGCTGCATCCAGTTCCCTTTCCGGTGGTAGAGCAGGAAGAAGACGGACGTCAGCGCCCAGCTGACCGGATAGCCGATGAAAACGGTGCGGACGCTGTGGCTGAACGGCACCACAAACCAGATCCAGAGCAGGCGGAAGCCGCAGATGCCCAGCGCCGTCATCGCCGTGGGCACGATGGCATCGCCGGTACCGCGCATGCCGCTCGCCAGCGTGCCCACGGGCACGTAGGCAAAGTACCAGGGCGCGATGAGCCAGATGATCTCCATGCCGATGGAGATCACGGCGGGATCGTCGGTAAAGATCCCGTACAGCGGCGCGCCCCAGGTCACGAAAACCGCGCCGAAAAACAGCGAGAGCGCCGTCCCCAGTGCCGCGCTCACGCCGATGCTGCGCAGGACGCGGTCATATTTGCGGGCGCCGAAATTCTGTCCGGAAAACGTCGACACGGCCACGCCGAGCGCGTTGATGATCAGCCAGTACATCCGGTCGACCTTGCCGCACACCGTCCAGGCCGCCACGGTGTCGACGCCGAAGCCGTTGACCGTCGACTGGATGACGATATTGGAGAGCGAATACATCGTCGACTGGAGCCCCGAAGGCAACCCGATGCGGACGACGCTGCCGAGGATCACCCGATCGGGACGGAGGAGTCCGCGCAAACGAAGCCGGAAAGACCCCGCTTCGCGCGCCAAAAAGATCCATACGCCCGCGGCGCTGGCCAGCTGCGACAGGACCGTGGCGTACGCCGCGCCCGCCACGCCCCAGCCCCAATGAACGACGAAGACGATATCGCCCGCGATGTTGACGATCGTGGCCAGCACGAGCAGGTAAAAGGGACGCTTGGAATCGCCTTTGGCGCGCAGCACGGCGGCTCCCATGTTGTAGACGAACATGAACAGGATCCCGCCGAAATAGATCCGCAGATAGCTCACGGCATGAGGCAGCACCTCCGGCGGCGTGTCCATCGCTGTCAGCGCCGGCTCCGCCAGGAAGGCGCCGACCAGCGACATCGCCGCGCCCGCCGCGATCGACAGCGCCATCGACGTGTGTACGGCCCGTGAGGCGTGCTCGGCGTCGCCGGCGCCGAAAAACTGTGCGATCACCACCGTGCCCCCCGAACAGAGGCCGATGAAGAACCCCAGCAGCAGGTTGACCAGATAGCCCGAAGGGCCGCCCACGGCGGCCAGCGCCTCCTTGCCCAGGAAGCGGCCGACGATGATGGCGTCGACGGTGTTGTACAGCTGCTGAAAGAACGTCCCCAGCAGGATCGGGAAGAAAAAGACCAGCAGCTGCTTCCAGATCACGCCCTCGATGATTTGTCTGTTTTCCCCGTCCATTTCGTCTCACCGCTCCGCTCAAAGCCGCGCCGCCGAATTGATAATACTTGTCCCTGACTCGAGCGGCGAACGTTCTCCAAACCCCCGAGGAAAATCCGCACAGCGCACAGCGCGGCTCGCTTCGTGGATCTCCCTCGCTCATTAAGAAATAGCGTCAGCCGTGCAGCGAGGGAGCGCGTCCCCTCGGCGTGCGCCGCGGGAGTTCAGGCTTTCGCCCCCTCCGCTTTGGCGGCCAGCCAGCCGGCGCGGAAGCTTTTGTAGTCGGCCAGGTTTTCCGCCAGCAGCGTGGGCGTGTCGAGGCCGTAAGGGCAGCGGCTCTTGCAGGCGTTGCAGTGCAGGCACTGTTCGATGCGCATCATCATGGCGTCGGTCTTTTCGGACATCAGCGGCGGCACCGGCGACCGGCGCAGGAGCAGGCTCATGCGCGCGGCAGTCTGGATCTCGATGCCGGCGGCGCAGGGCTGACAGTAGCCGCACCCGTGGCAGAAATTGCCGGACAGCTCGCGGCGCTCTTTTTCGATCTCGTCCGCCCAGTCCTCGAAGCGCGGCGGATTTTTCTCCAGCTCCAGAAATTGATCGAGCTCGCTCTCGCGCTGTACGCCCCAGATGGGCACCACGAACGGATGTTTCTTCATGAACACGAAAGCCGCCTCGGCGTGCGCGATCAGGCCGCCGGCCATCCCCTTCATGGCGATGAAGCCCATGTCGCGCTCGTGCGCCAGGCAGGCCAGGTCGATGTCTTCCTGCGGCGCGATGCAGGTGAGCGGGAACTGGAGCGTGTCGTACCGTCCCGACAGCACGGCGGCACGGGCGCGCTCGCGGCCGTGATTGGTGATGCCGATAAAGCGCACGTAGCCGCGTTTCTTCGCCTCCACGCAGGCGGCGTAGGCGCCGTTCGGATCGTCGGGATCGGGCAGCGTCGAGGGATTGTGCAGCTGAATGAGATCGATATAATCGGTCTTCATGCGCTTCAGGCTGAGCTGGATATGCTCCAGCACGGTCTGGTAATCTTTGCCGCCGCTCTTGGTGGAGATGACGATCTTACCGCGCACGTCCGCCAGGGCGGCGCCGATCTTCTCCTCGCTGTCGCTGTAAGCGTTGGCGGTGTCGAAATAATTGATGCCGTGATCGTACGCCTTGCGCAGCAGATAGGCCGCGTCCTTCAGCGGGATGCGCTGAATCGGCAGCGCGCCGAATCCGCAGGCGCTGACCATCAGCCCTGTTCTCCCCAGTCTGATCTTATCCATGACATGACCCCCTCTTCATGTTGAACGGATGACCGTGAGCTTACTATATCACGCCGCGCTGCAAAATCAAAACATGTATCCTGGTTTTCGCAAGGGAATGAAGATCCCAAAAAGCGGCCTCCGGCGCCGGCATTTCCCCTCCCAAGTTTGCTCAAAAAGTGCAGGGCAATCGCTTACGGAATAAGAACCCCCGTAGGGACGAGCCCCAGGACCTGCAGAGCCGTAGGGATGCCAAGC
>NZ_RAWT01000060.1:0-14875 GCF_003612005.1 Pyramidobacter sp. CG50-2 | reverse complement strand
GGGAGCAACGTCATCGGCGATAAGGCTTACGGTTCGCAAGCCATCAGAGAGTACATTACTTCTCGGGAGGGAAGTTACACTATCCCGCCGAAGAGCGATAATCCCGAACCGTGGTTTATAGATGAGCATGTTTACAAGGAACGACACTTGGTTGAATGTTTCTTTCAGAAAATCAAATGGTTCCGTAGAATTTTCACCCGCTATGACAAACTTGACGCTTCGTTTTTCGCTTTTGTTCTTGTTGCTGCCAGTGTTATTTTATTGAAATAATACAAGCTGAAATGTTTTTTAAACAAGCCCTAAAAATGATGGAAGCTCTTCTGAGAATGAGGAGCTTCCATATTTTTTATCTACAGGAAAGCGTCAAGACGCCCGCATCGGCCGTCCGGAGCCGCATAACAGACCTCGCAGTGCAGCAGAAATCCCGTTCGCTCCAGGACTTTCCGCCGGACGTGTCTGATCAGCGCGAAAACATCCGCCGAGGACGCCCGTCCGCGGTTGACGATAAAGTTGGCATGGCGCACGCTGAGCTCCGCGTCGCCGATACGAGCGCCTTTCAGCCCCGTCTGCTCGATCACCATGCCCGGCGGCCCGTACGCTTCGTAAAGCCGGGGCTCGTTGCTGAACACCGAACCGCAGTTGGGCAGGTCCAATGGGAACTTTTCCCGGCGTTCCCTCAGAATGTCCAGCATCTTTCGGCGCACTTCACCGGGTGTGCCTTGTTGAAGTTCCAATTCCACGCCGAGAACGATGCTCTTCTTTTCCTGAAAGACCGAATGACGGTAGGAGAAATCACACTCCGCAGCAGAGACGGCGGCGATATTCCCCTGCCCGTCCAAAATGTCCACGCAGACCACGGCGTCTCCGATGCTCTGCCTCAGGCTGCCGCCGTTCATATAAAGCAGTCCGCCGAGATTGCCCGGGATGCCCACGATATGTTCGAGTCCCGTCAGGCCGCGCCCGGCGCATGCCCGCGCCAGCATCGGCGCCCAGATCCCGGCTTCCGCCCTGACCCTCGAGCCGGAAAAGCGGCAACGGCTCATCCTGCTGCCCAGCTTTATGATGACGCCGCGGTAACCGGCGTCGTCGAAAAGCATGTTGGAACCGTGACCGATGACAAGAAACGGAACGTTTGCTTCTCTGGCGATGCGCTGCGCCGCCGCGGCCTCCTCCGCGCTGCGCGGTTCGATCACATAATCCGCGGGGCCGCCGATCTTCCAGTGGCACAGGTTCCGCAGCGGCACTCCGTTTCTCCAGATCAATCCCGAGTCAGTCAGGGTTTCGGCGAGTGTGTTGGCCATATTTCCTCTTTTCTCCTCCCGAAGCGAATGACGTGCTTAATTTTTTTCGTTTCACAGAAAATTCCTGCCGGTTCCTTTTCGGCGGACGGATCAGGCAGCGCTCGTCCCAGCCGATCAGGTCGTCGCGGCCGGCTTTGTGCAGAGCTTCCGCCACAAGATCGCGATTTTCGGGCTTTCGATACTGAAGCAGCGCGCGCTGCAGGGCTTTTTCGCGGCCGCCGCGGGGAACGTACAGCTTTTCGCCCGTCGTCGGGTCGAGCCCCGTATAGAACATGCAGGTCGAGAGGCTGCCCGGCGTCGGGATAAAATCCTGCACCTGCTCCGGGGTGAAACGCTGATCGCGCAGAAATTCCGCCAGCTCGACCGCGTCCTTCAGCGTACATCCCGGGTGGCTGGAAATCAGATACGGCAAGACGTACTGTTCTTTCCCCGCGCGCCGCGTCGCCTCTTCGAAGAGCTTTTTAAAGCGCACGTACTCTTCGATGGGCGGCTTGCCCATCAAACGCAGCACGCGCAGGCTGGCATGCTCCGGCGCCACGCGCAGCTGCCCGGAGACGTGATGGCGGCACAGCGCCTCGATAAACTTTTTCCCCTCGGGATCGGCGAGGATATAATCATACCGCACTCCCGAACGGAGAAAAACTTTTTTCACGCCGGGAACGGCTCTCAGTTTTTCGAGCAGCCGGATGAATTCGCGATGAGTCGCGCGCAGATGCGGGCACGGCTTCGGCGAAAGGCACTGCCGGTGGCGGCAGCAGCCGCGGCGCAGCTGATCCTCGCAGGCGGGCGCGCGGAAGTTCCCCGTCGGGCCGCCGACGTCGTGAATGTAGCCTTTGAATTTCGGGTGGCGCGTCATCTCGCGGGCTTCCCGCAGGATCGAAGCTTCGCTCCGCGCCTGAACGATGCGCCCCTGGTGAGCGTGGATCGCGCAGAAAGCGCAGCTGCCGAAGCATCCGCGCGTGCTGTTGATGCTGAAGCGCACCTCTTCAATGGCGGGGATGCCGCCGCGGGCGTCGTACATGGGATGGGCTTCGCGGGTAAACGGCAGCTCGTTGACCAGATCGAACTCTGCCGTCGTCAGCGGGCGCATGGGCTTGTTCTGCACCATGTAGCGGTCGCCGACTTTTTGCGCCACCGCCGTGCCGCGGATGGGATCCTGCTCCAGGCTTTGCAGGCGGAACGCTTCGGCATAAGCCGTCTTGTCGGCCGCGACCGCCTCGTAGGACGGGATTTCCACGCAGCCCTCCGGTTTGGATCTTTTCATCACGCAGGTGCCCGGCACCGAGTCGATTTCACGCGCCGGCACGCCCGCCTCGAGCCGGACGGCGATTTCTTTCAACTGAAGTTCGCCCATACCGTAAATCAGAAGATCCGCTTTGCAGTCGGCAAGCATCGGCCGACGCACCTTGTCCGACCAGTAGTCGTAATGGCTGAAGCGGCGCATGCTGGCCTCGATGCCGCCGACGATCAACGGCTTCGTCCCCCAGATCTCGCGGACGCGGTTGCAGTAGACGATCGTGGCCCGGTCGGGCCGATGTCCGGCTTCGCCGTTGGGCGAATAGGCGTCGCGCCCCCGCTTGTTGCGCGAGGCGGTCAGCTTGTTCAGCATGGAATCGAGGTTGCCCGCCGAGACGAAGACGGCCAGCCGCGGCTCCCCCATCGCTTCGAAATCGCGGCGGCTGCGCCAGTCGGGCTGGGCGATCACGCCGATGCGATAGCCCAGGTACTCCATCCAGCGGGCGATCAGTCCGTTGGCAAACGTCGGGTGGTCCACGTAAGCGTCGCCGGTGACAAACAAGAAGTCCAATTGTTCCCAGCCGCGGCGCTCCATGTCGCGCCGGCAGACCGGCAAAAAATCGTTCATTCCCATGGCCTCTTTACCGTTCCAAATCCATCAGTTCCGCCCAGATCGAATTGCCGACGCGCATTCCCCGCGGCGAAAGAGCCACTCGGCCTTCGCCCCATAAAAAATCCGGCTCCGGCAGGGAACGCAGGCGCTCCGTTATCGCGTCGAGCCACCTTTCGCCATAGCGCGCGGCAAACTCTTCGAAATGGATGCCTTCGCTCGTGCGCAGCGCCAGTACCGCCGCCTCCGAGGCCTCTTCGGCGCCGGACAGTTCCTCGCGAAATTCCACGGGGCTTTGGCCGTCCTCGATCCGCTCCGCCCAGAGCTCCAAGCTGCGGCAGTTGGCGAAGCGGACGCCGCCCAGGAAGCCCCAGGCGGCGGGCCCGGCGGCATATACGTCGCTGCGCTTCCAGTAGGCTTGATTGTGCCGGCTTTCAAATCCCGGGACCGCAAAACTGGCGATCTCGTATTGTTTCAATCCTTGGCGCGGCAGATAATACTGCGCCCAGCGGTACATCGGATAACCGTCGGGAAGCGCCGACGGCCGACGGCGCCCCCAGAAACTGCCGTCTTCGATCATGAGCTGGTAGACGGACAGGTGCGTCACGCCTTCGGCGACGAGTTTCGACATGTTTTCGTGCCAGCGCCTCAGCGTCTGGCGCGGCAGGCCGAAGATCAGATCGGCGCTGACGCGAAAACCTTTTTTCATGCAGAGTTCGAGAATCCTCAGCGCCTGCGCGCTGTCGTGCAAACGGGCCAGCATCTTCAGTTCCCGATCGTCGAGGGACTGCACGCCCACGCTGACGCGCGTGACGCCGAAATCTTTCCAGAGCGTCAGTTTTTCCTCGTCGACGCTCTCGGGATTGGCTTCGACCGTGAACTCGCAGGCGGGCTCCCGCGGCATCGTGCCCAGCGCGCCGAGCAGTCCGCGCCAAAGAGACGACGGCAGATACGACGGCGTGCCGCCGCCGACGTAGACCGTTGAAAAACGTTCTCCTTCCGACACCCCGCGACGTATCGTTTCCAGTTCCGCGGCGACGCACGCCAGCCACCGTTCCATCTGCCCGCTTCGCGGCGCAAAGCTGTAAAACGCGCAGTACGGGCACTTGGAACGGCAAAAAGGCACGTGGACGTAAAGCGAAAGGCGGCGTTTATCTGCCATCCTCTTCATCGTTCACGTCGAGGAACGAAAGGAACGCTTCCGGCGGGATGGAAACTTTGCCGATCTGCTTCAGGCGTTCCTTGCCCTTCTTCTGCTTTTCGAGCAGCTTGTTCTTGCGCGAGATGTCGCCGCCGTAGCACTTGGCGAGCACGTCCTTGCGCAGCGCGCGCACGTTGGTGCGCACGATCACCTTTTTGCCGATCGAAGCCTGGATCGGCACCTCGAACAGCTGGTTGGGGATCAGCGTTTTCAGCTTCATGGCCGAAGCGTGGCCGCGGTGATAGGCGTCGTCGACGTGGCAGATGAACGAGAACGCGTCGATCGGCTCCTGATTGATGAGCATGTCCACCTTGACCAGATTCGAGGCGCGGAAGCCGATGTGCTCGTAATCGAGAGACGCATAGCCGCGCGTCAGCGACTGCAGCTTGTCGTAGAATTCCACGATGAACTCGGCCAGCGGCAGATCGTAGACCAGCCGCGCCCGCTCGGGCGTGATGTAGTCGAGGTTGATATAGACGCCGCGTTTGTCCTGGCAGAGCTGCATGACCTTGCCCACGTAGTCCTTGGGCGTGTAGACCGTCAGGCGGATCATCGGCTCCTGGACTTCCTGGATCTCTCCTTCCGGAGGAAAATCGCTGGGACGGTGCGCTTCGACGACTTCGCCGTCTTTTTTGACGACGCGGTACACCACGTTGGGCGCCGTGGCGACGAGACGGACGTCGAACTCGCGTTCGAGCCGCTCGCGCGAGATGTCCATATGCAGCAGCCCCAAAAAGCCGCAGCGGAATCCGAAGCCGAGAGCCGTCGAAGTCTCGGGATCGTAAGTCAGCGAGGCGTCGTTCAGCTTCAGTTTCTCCAAAGCGTCGCGCAGCTGCGGGAAGTCGTCGCGCTCGACCGGATAAAAGCCGCAATAGACCACCGATTTCACCGCCTGGTAACCGGGCAGCGCCTTTTCCGCCGGCCGGGCGACGCTCGTCACGGTATCGCCGACGCGCGCTTCGTCAAGCGTCTTAATGCTCGCCGTAAAGTATCCGACTTCCCCCACCCCGAGCGCGTCGACCGGCGTCCAGCCCGGTGAAAAGACGCCCACCTCTTCGACCGCATAGGAAGCCCCCGTCGCCATCATCTTCACCGTGTCGCCGGGGCGCATGGCGCCGTTCACGATGCGGACGTAGCAGACGATGCCCCGGTAGTTGTCGTAAACGGCGTCGAAGATCAGCGCCTGCAGCGGGGCGCCCTCGCTCCCCTGCGGCGCGGGAACGCGAGCGACGACCTGCTCCAAAATGTCCCGGATGCCGGTGCCTTCCTTGGCGCTGCAGCACACGGCCTCCGAAGCGTCGATGCCGATCACGTCCTCGATCTCGCGGCGGATTTCCTCCGGGCGCGCCGAGGGCAGATCGATTTTGTTCAGAACCGGGAGCACCGTCAGATCGTGATCGACCGCCTTGTAAGCGTTCGCCAGCGTCTGCGCCTGCACCCCCTGCGTGGAATCCACGACGAGCAGCGCGCCCTCGCAGGCCGCCAGAGAGCGCGACACTTCGTAGCCGAAATCGACGTGCCCCGGCGTGTCGATCAGGTTCAGCACGTACGCCTGCCCGTCGGCGGCACGATACTCCATGCGCACGGGGACGGATTTGATGGTGATGCCCCGCTCCCGTTCGATCGCCATGTTGTCGAGGATCTGCTCCTTCATGTTTCTTTTGGCGATCGTTCCCGTCGATTCCAGCAGCCGGTCGGCAATCGTGGACTTGCCGTGGTCGATATGAGCGATAATTGAAAAGTTGCGTATTTTTCGAGGATCGGCTGTCACAAAAATCGTCCTTCCTTCGTGCGTGATACAAAAATTGCGGTTTCTGATCTGCAAGCTAGTATACACGATTTTCCGGCCGGCACAAAGTCTTTTTGATTCGACGCTTTCGAGTGCCGATCCATCTCGAAAAAGTTAAAAACTTTCGCGAAAGAGCCCTTTCTCTGTTATTATTTATGGAAGAGGTTTCGAGGCTCGCGCAACGGCTCGTTTTATCGTTATGAACGGCCTCGAACAAAAAACGGGGTCTCTTTCAGCAAAAATCATGCGCTCTATTTATTGACTTTTATTTCATGATGAAGAATAATGTCAGTGCGATTTTGCGTTCAGGTCCGTGGATATTTTTTGAACCTGAAGGAGAAAATTATTTGGAATGCAATTTCCAGAAAGAGGTATGAACTGATGACTTACGGAATCCGTCTGCTTGTTTTTCTCAAGGAAGGCGTGCTCGACACTCAGGGCAAAACGGTCGCGGCGTCTCTCAAGGGCATGGGATACGGCTGCCTGAAAAATCTGCGCGTCGGCAAGTACATCCATCTCGACGTCGACGCCGCCTCCGAGGCCGAAGCCGTCGCGCAGGTTGAGAAGATGTGCGACGATCTGCTTGTCAACGATATTATCGAAGAGTTCACGATCGAACCAGAGGCGGCCCGCGCATGAAGACTGCCGTTGTCGTTTTCCCCGGCAGCAACTGCGACCAGGACGCCGTAAAAGCGGCGGCCTCGGTCGCCGGCGCGACGGCCGTCACGGTCTGGCACAAGGAGACGTCTCTGCCGGACCGCACCGACCTAGTCATCCTCCCCGGAGGCTTCTCGTACGGCGACTATCTGCGCTGCGGCGCCATGGCCGCGAACTCGGCGATCATGAATGCGGTCAAGGGACACGCCGCCAAAGGCGGGCTTGTTCTCGGCATCTGCAACGGCTTTCAGGTGCTGACGGAAAGCCGTCTGCTCCCCGGCGCGCTTTTGGCCAACGACTGCATGCATTTCGTCTGCAAGCCCATAACTGTCCGCGTCGAGCGCGACGATCTGCCCTTCACGCTTCGATACAAGAAAAACGAGGTCCTCACGATCCCGATCGCCCACAACGAGGGACGCTATTACATCGACGCCGAAGGCCTGAAACGCCTGGAAGGCGAAGGACGGGTCGCCTTCCGCTACTGCGACGCGCGGGGCAATATCACCCCGGAAAGCAATCCCAACGGCGCGCTGAACAACATCGCCGGCATCGTCAACGATCGCGGCAACGTGCTGGGGCTGATGCCGCATCCCGAACGCTACAGCGATCCGCTGCTGGGCGGAAACGACGGCGCCGGATTCTGGACTTCCGTAAAAAGCTGGCTTGAAGGAGGCCTTCGCCGATGAATTACAAAGAAGCAGGACTCCGCGAGTCCGAATATCTTTCTTTAAAGAAAACGCTGGGGCGCGAGCCCAACGAACTCGAACTGCGCATCATGGGCGTGATGTGGTCGGAGCACTGCAGCTACAAATCCACGCGCCCGCTGCTCAAGAAACTGCCCAAGGAAGGGCGGTACGTCGTCCTCGGTCCGGGGGAAAACGCCGGCATCATCGACGGCGGCGCAGGAATCGGCATCGCCTTCAAGGTCGAGAGCCACAACCATCCCTCGGCGGTCGCACCCTATCAGGGCGCGGCAACCGGCGTGGGCGGCATCATCCGCGACATCATCGCTCTGGGCGCTCGGCCGGTCGCCTCGCTTGACGGATTGTTCTTCGGCTCCGAGCAGTCGCCGGTCCACGACGGCGTCGTCAAGGGCGTCGGCGGCTACGGCAACTGCATCGGCGTGCCCACCATCGGCGGCAAGACCTGTTACGATCCCACCTACGAGGGCAATCCGCTCGTCAACGCCATGAACATCGGCACGGTCCGTCTCGACAAGATCGTCAGCTCGCAGACGGCCAGGCCCGGCCAGGCGGTCGTCATCCTCGGCTCCAAAACGGGACGCGACGGCATCGCCGGCGCGGCGTTCGCCTCCGCGGAACTGAAGGACAACACCAAGGAAAGCCGTCCGTCGATCCAGATCGGCGATCCGTTCGTCGAAAAGCTGCTCACCGAAGCGTGCCTGGAGATGCGCGACGCCGGATTGTTCGTGTCGATGCAGGACATGGGCGCGGCCGGGATCCTTTCTTCCTCGTCGGAAGTGGCCGCCAAGAGCGGCGTCGGCATGACGATCGACTTCGACAAGGTGCCGTTGCGGGCGGAAGGCATGGAGCCGTGGGAAATCGCCCTGTCGGAGTCCCAGGAGCGCATGCTGCTGATCGTCGAAGACGCGAAGATGCCCGAAATTTACGCGATCGCCGAGAAGTGGGGGCTCGACGCCACGGAGATCGGCCGCACCGAAGAGGGCGACCATTACCGCATTTACTGGAAGGGCGCGTTGGCCGCCGACATTCCCGCGACGACGATCGGCAGCGACTGCCCCACCATCGACTGGCCGCAGCAGCGCCCCGATCTCGAAGCCCGTTGGAACGAGGATCTGAAATTCGACGCGCCCTGCCCGGGACAGGCCCTTGTCGATCTGTTGGGAGATTCCAATCTGCACTGCAAGGAAGACATTTACGTCCAGTACGACTCGATGGTGCAGACGAACACCGTCGTCGGCCCGGGATCGCCGGTCAGCGTCTTCCGCGTCGCCGACTCGGGACGGCTGTGCGCCGTCAGCATGGAAGCCGATCCCTGGGGCTGCGAGCTCGATCCGGAGCGGGCGACCGCCAATCTGGTGGCCCGTTCCTGCCGCGCGCTGGCCGTCGCCGGCGCCGTTCCCGGCGGTTTGACCAACTGCCTCAACTTCCCGTCGCCGGAAAACCCGCAGCATTTCTGGGTACTCTCGCACAGCGTCGAGGGCATGGCTTCCGCCTGCTGCGAGCTCGACTGTCCCGTCGTCTCCGGCAACGTCAGCCTCTATAACGAAACGTCCGCCACGGCGATCCTGCCGACGCCGCTGCTCGGCGTGGTCGGCATCGTCGAAGCGCCGGCGGTGATGAAATGCGGCCAGTGGAGGGAAGGCGACGTGCTCTTCCTGGCCGGCTGGAACGAAGGCACTTTGGCGGCGAGCGTCTATCAACGCCATTACGCGCGCGACTTCGCCGGCCGTCCCGTTCCCTTCGTGCCCGAGCGCGAGCGGGCCTTCAACGCCGCGGCGCTGGCCACGGCGAAAGCCCAGGCGGCAGACAGCGCCCGCCCGATCATCGGCGGCGGACTGCTCGTCGCCGTCGCCAAAGAGGCGATCGAGAGCGGCGTCGGCGTTGATCTGAAAGAGAAGGATTACAGCGCCGCCGATCTTTTCGGAGAAGGAGCGACCGCGGCGATCTACGCCGTGCCGACCGCGAAGGTCGAAGAATTCCGCCGCTGCTGGAAGGACGTGCCTCTCGAGGAGATCGGCGTTGTCGGCGGTCCATGCCTCGCCGTCGGCGGGAAATGCCTTCGCAGCGTCGAGGAGCTGAACAAGGCGTTCAGAAATCTTTAAAATTCAAGTGCAAGCCGCGTCCTTTCATCGGCAGCGGCTCGTGTGACCGCGGCGTTTTTTCGCGCCGTGCCGAAGTTTGGGCTGACGGACGCGGCTGAACCGTCTGCAATCGAAATATCTGGCTTTGACTAATTGGAGGACAGAAGATCATGGGCAATCTGACGTACGAAAAGGCCGGCGTCGACATCAAGGGCGGCGACCATTGGGTTGAAACGATCAAGGGCATTATGAAACGCCGCAAATCCGACCCGCGGGTGGTCGGCGGCATTGGCGGATTCAGCGGGCTGATGCGCCTCGACGGGGACCGGCTGATCGCCGGCTGCTGCGACGGCGTGGGGACAAAAGTCGAGATCGCCCGCGCCTCGGGGATCTACGACGGCCTTGGACAGGACCTCGTGGCCATGAACGTCAACGATCTGGTCACCGGCGGCGCCGTGCCGCTCTTCTTTCTCGATTACATCGCCTGCGGCGCGCTGAACGAAAAGATGATGTCCGCCGTGGTCACGTCGGTCGTCGAGGCCTGCGAATATTGCGGCTGCGTGCTGCTCGGCGGCGAGACGGCGGAGATGCCCGGCGTTTACGGCAAGGAAAGTTTCGATCTGGCCGGCTTCGCCGTCGGCACGCTCAGAGAATCGGAGATCATCGACGGCTCCAAGGTCAAAGAGGGGGACGTCATCATCGGCCTGCACAGTTCCGGCATCCACAGCAACGGCTACACGCTGGTCCGTTCGGCGCTGGCGGAGGAGATCGTCCACGGTCTGGACAAAGAAGGCCCCGTCGCGGGCGAAACGCTGGGACAGACGCTGATGAAGCCGACGCGCCTCTACGTTCCCCAGGCCATCGCGGCGACGAAGACGGGCAAGGTCAGGGCCATGGCGCACATCACCGGCAGCGGCCTCGAAGACAATATCAACCGCGTCGTTCCCTCTCCCTGCGTCTGCAAGCTGAGCTACGACTGGCCGCGCCCGGCCGTTTTCGATCTGATCGCCTCCAAGGGCGTTTCCGAAGAGGAGATGCGCCGTGTCTTCAACCTCGGCATCGGCTACGTCTTCATCGTCTCGCCCGAAGACGAGGCCGAGGTCGCCGCGGTCCTCGAATCGCTCGGCGAAAAACCGCGCCGCGTCGGGCGCGTCGTCAGAGCATGACCTGCAAGATCGGCATTCTCATCTCCGGCCGCGGCACGAACATGGAGGCCATCGTCGCTCACGTCGCCGCGGAAAAAGCCGACGTGCAGGTGCTTTTCGTGGCCAGCGACAACGCTTCCGCGGCGGGGCTGCGCCTTGCCCGGCAACGCGGCATTCCCACGGCCGTGCTGCCCTATGAAGACGGACGCGCCGCCGGCGAGGCGGCCGTCGAAAAGCTCTGGCAGGAGCGCGGGA
This sequence comes from Pyramidobacter sp. CG50-2, assembly GCF_003612005.1. Taxonomy (NCBI): domain Bacteria; kingdom Thermotogati; phylum Synergistota; class Synergistia; order Synergistales; family Dethiosulfovibrionaceae; genus Pyramidobacter; species Pyramidobacter sp. CG50-2. The sequence goes on along the minus strand of NZ_RAWT01000060.1, from coordinate 3,896 downwards.
TCGACCTGCTCGTCCTGGCCGGCTTCATGCGCCTGCTGACGGGCAAGTTCGTCGGCCGCCACGAAGGACGGATCCTCAACATCCATCCGGCGCTGCTGCCGAAGTTCCCCGGCGCGCACGGCATCGAGGACTTCTGGGAAAGCGGCGAACCGGTCAGCGGCGTCACGGTCCACCTCGTCGACGACAAGATGGATCACGGTCCGATCCTGGCGCAGCGCGAAGTGGCCCGCGAAAGCGGAGACACGATCGAGACGTTCGAGGCCAAAATCCACGCCGTGGAGCATCAGCTCTACTGGCAGGCGTTGAAAGACTACATCAAGCGGATTTCATAGGAGGTCTGTACATGAAACGCAGAGCGCTTATTTCGGTGGCCGACAAATCGGGGGCGCTTGAGCTCGGGCAAACTCTCGCGGAGCTGGGCTGGGAGATTTTGTCGAGCTCCGGCACGGCGAAGATGTTCCGCGACGCGGGCGTCCCCGTCGTCGAAGTTTCCGATCTGACAAAGTTCCCCCACATCCTCGGCGGACGGGTGAAGACGCTTCATCCTCTCGTTTTCGGCGGCATCCTGGCCCGCCGCGATCTGCCCGCCGACGTCAAGGACATGAAAGATCATGACATTGCCGGCATCGACATGGTGGCGGTCAATCTCTATCCGTTCGAAAAGACGGCCCGCTCCGGCGCCGCCCTCGACGCGCTGATCGAAAACATCGACATCGGCGGCGTGGCTCTGATCCGCGCGGCCGCCAAGAACTACCGCTACGTGACGGTCATGACCGATCCGGCCGACTACGCTCCCGTTCTCGAAGAGCTCAAGGCCGAAGGCGACGTGACGCCCGCGACGCGCCGCCGCCTGGCGCTGCGCGCTTTCGACGCCACCGCCCGCTACGACGCGACCATCGGCGACGGACTGCGCCGCGAGCTGGGCGAAAAATCCGGCGAGGATTCCGTGACGCTGCCGCTCGTGCGCACGCAGGAACTGCGCTACGGCGAAAATCCCCATCAGCGGGCCGGCGTCTATCTTCCGCCGCTGGCCGACTCGCCCGTGACGCAGCTGGCCGGCAAGGAACTCTCCTACAACAATCTGCTCGACCTCGACGCGGCCATGCGCGCCACCGCCATGCTGCAAAGCGACGTCGGCGCCGTCGTCATCAAGCACACCACGCCCTGCGGCATGGCGGTCGGGAAATCGGTCGCCGAAGCCTACGACCGCGCCTTCGCCTGCGATTCGCTGTCGGCGTTCGGCGGCGTCGTCGGCGTCACCCGCCACATCGATCTCGAAACGGCCGCAGCCATTTCCAAACATTTCACCGAGGTGCTGCTGTGCCCCTCCATCGACGACGCGGCGCTGAAGCTCCTGACCGAAAAGCGCAAAAATCTGCGCGTCATGACGTGGAAGGGCGGACGCGCCTTCGACAAGCAGATGGTTTCGACCTGGTGCGGGATGCTGATGCAGGACGACGAACTGGCGCCTCTGCCCGATCAAAGCAAGGGACAGTGGGTCGGCGCGCCCCGCCCCGATCTCTGGGACGATCTCGTGCTGGCCTGGAAAGTCGCGGCCGTGTCGAAGAGCAACGCCGTCGCCATGGTCAAAGACGGCGAGGCCGTCGGCATCGGCATGGGCTTCTGCAGCCGCGTCTTCGCCGTCGATTTCGCGGCGCGCCAGGCCGGCGAAAAGGCCAAAGGCGCGGTGATGGCTTCCGACGCCTTCTTCCCGTTCCCCGACGGCGTCGAAAAAGCGGCCGCCGCCGGGATCGCCGCCATCATCCAGCCGGGCGGCTCGGTGCGCGACGAAGAAGTCGCCGCGCGCGCCCAGGAACTCGGCGTGTCCATGTTCATCAGCGGGCACCGAACCTTCCGCCATTAAGCCATGGACAGCAGACTGAACGTCGTCGTCATCGGCAGCGGCGGGCGCGAACACGCGCTCGTGTCCGCCTGCGCCCGCTCGCCCCGCTGCGGCAGACTCTACGCCGTCCCCGGCAATCCCGGCATCGCCCAGGAGGCGGAATGCCATGCGCTGAACGTCACGGACGGCGCCGCTTTGGCCGCCTTCTGTCTGGATCATCAGATCGACCTGGCCATCGTCGGTCCCGAAGGGCCGCTTGCCGCCGGCGTCGCCGACGCGCTGCGCGCCCGCGGCGTGGCCGTGTTCGGCCCGTCCGGCGCGGGGGCGCAGCTCGAAGCGAGCAAAGAGTTCTCCAAAAAATTCATGGCGCGCCATCGTATTCCCACCGCGGACTTTTACGTGTGCCGCACGATGGAGGAAGCGGAAACCGCGCTTTCCAACTTTTCCAGTCCCTATATCGTCAAAGCTTCCGGTCTGGCCGCCGGCAAGGGCGTTTTCGTCGAACCCACGCTCGAGGGCGCGCGCGAGGCGGCGCGTCAGATGCTCGTCGGCAAAAAGCTCGGCGCCGCCGGCGAGACGCTGGTCATCGAAGAAGCGCTGCCAGGACGCGAGCTGTCGTTGATGGTCGTCACCGACGGCACGACGTACCGGCTCCTCAGCACCAGCCAGGACCACAAGCGCCTTCTCGACGGCGACCGCGGCCCCAACACCGGCGGCATGGGCGCCTACGCTCCCGCGCCGTGGGTCACGGAAGAGCTGATGGACCGCGTCCGCCGCGAGATCATCGAACCGTCCGTCGCCGCGCTCGGGAAAGAAAAGCTCGACTATCGCGGCGTTCTGTACGTCGGCCTGATGATCGCCCCGGACGGCACGCCCAAAGTGCTGGAGTACAACGTGCGCCTCGGCGATCCCGAAACGGAAGTGCTCCTGCCCCTGTTCGAGGGAGATTGGGTCGATCTGTGCTGGCATGTCGCCCGGGGCGAGCTGGCGTCCTTCCCGTGGCGCAAGGAAAAGAAAAACGCCCTCTGCGTGATCCTCGCCTCCGCCGGTTACCCCGCCGCCGCATCCGCTGCGGCGGAAATCCACGGCCTTGACGCCGCCGGCGCCGTCGCGGGCGTGACCGTGTTCCATGCGGGAACGTCCGCCCAGGACGGCAAAATCATGGCGGCCGGCGGCCGCGTGCTCTGCGTCACGGCGACCGGCGATACGCTGCAGCAGGCCCGGAGACGCGCCTACGAGGCCGTCGGCAAAATCCGTTTCCGAGGCATGCAGTATCGAAACGACATCGGCCATCAGGTTTTCGAGAAAAATTCCGTTTAAAGGAGAACGTTTATGAACCATCCCAGAATCGGCATCATTCTCGGTTCCGCCAGCGACGCCCCGCACGCCCGGAAAATCGGCGCCACGCTGCGCGAGCTCGGCATCCCCTTCGAGGTTACGGTCGCTTCGGCTCACCGCACGCCCGAAGACGCGGCGCATTACGCTCAAAGCGCGCGCTCTCGCGGCTTGGAAGCGATCATCGCCGTAGCCGGCCTTTCCGCAGCTCTTCCCGGCGCCGTCGCCGCCCAGACGACGCTGCCAGTGATCGGCGTCCCCGTCGAGTCGGGCACGCTGCTCGGCATGGACGCGCTGCTCTCCACGGCGATGATGCCGCCCGGAGTGCCCGTGGCCTCCGTCGGCATCAACGGCGCCGCCAACGCCGCGCTGCTGGCGGCGCGCATCGTCGCCGCCCATGACGGCGCCGTCGCTGAGAAGCTGCAGTCCTACGCCGACGAGAAAGCGGCCAAGGTGCGCTCGTCGCGCCGCGACGCCCAGGTCTTCGCCGACTTGCCCATGGCCCCCGAAGAAGCGTTGCGCTGATCTTCAAAAAATCATAACCACCGGCCGTGCCGGTGGTTTGCACGAGCCCCCTTGGGGCATCTTCCCAGCTGAGCCTATAGGCTCAGCGAAAAGTCTGTCAGCCGCGCAACTCTCACAGGCTGCCCCTAAAGGGGCTCTCTACTTGCCTTCCTGTGCCGGCTTACCCGTAAACGGGTCAACGTACTCTTTGATC
>NZ_RAWT01000005.1:0-76955 GCF_003612005.1 Pyramidobacter sp. CG50-2 | reverse complement strand
TGATCCTGCGGTTATCGTATTTTGCCGGGCGTCCACGTTGACCTGATTTCGGGTGTTCGGGCGGCAGCATTCTCTTGATTCGATTCCACTCGCTGGAGGTCAGTTCATATCTTCTCTCTTCCATGAGAAAAGTTTAAGCGATTGGATCGATTTAGGCAACTTTGACGTTTTTTAAACAAGCCCTAGAATCGGGGAGGAAAAATGATTAGAATCAGGCAGAAATAAATAGAAGAAATATGGACGGCCACTTTCCCATAAACATGAACTCAATCTCCTATTCCGCGAAAACGAAAACTCAGCGTTTTTGTGGAATAGGCACGCCGGTACGCGCATCGGATGTCGCCCTGCACTCAGCCGTTTCGCAAGCACAAACAAAAATGCCGCCCGTCGAACGGCGGGCGGCATTTTTGTTTGTGCCGTTTCAGTGTTCGCTGACAATTTCCTTGACTTTCATCAGCTGGCTGGTGGTCGAGCGGGCCTGTTCGTCCAGCTTCATCGAGATGTATTTGATGGTCTCGGCGTAGTTGGGGATCATGACGTGCTCGAGGGCGTTGACGCGGCGGCGGGTGCGCTCGATTTCGGTCGACATCAGGGCGACGGCCTTTTCGTCGGCGGCAAGCTGGAGCAGCCCGGGAATGACTTTGGAAAAGTCTTCGAGGGCCACGTCGAGGCTGGCCGGCGTGGTCGCCATGCCGTAGTTGAAGGTGCTGCCCTCCTGATGGACTTCGTACTCGGGCACGATGACGCTCATGACGTTCCGCGTGGCGACGTCGAGGGTGCAGGTGCTGCCGGAGATCATCAGAGCCTGTTCGAGCATGGCCGGCAGGGTCTGGGCGCGGGCCATGAGGAAGCTGCGGTAGCACGAGACGAGCTCGCTTTCCACTTTCTCGCGGGTGGCCTTGACCGCGCGGGCTTTTTCGAGGAAGGCTTTGATCAGGGCGTCCTGCTTGTCCTTGAGCAGCTTATGGCCGCGCTGGGCGACGGCGAGACGTTTCTTGAGCCGCGAAAGCTCCATTCGGTTGGGGTTCACGTTCACACGTGCCATTGCGATCCCCCTCCCTTACGCCTTTTCCTCTGGGTTTTCTTTTTCCTTCAGCGGCATCAGGTATTTCTGGATGTACTTGTCCTTGACGCGTTTCAGTTCCTTGACGGGAACCATGTTCAGGAGTTTCCAGCCCAGTCCGAGGGTCGTCTCGACGGTGCGGTTTTCGTATTCGCCCTGACGGACGTACTCGTCCTCGAAGCGCGAGGCGAATTTGGCGAACGCCTTGTCGTCGTCGCTCAGAGCGCCTTCGCCGAGGATGACGGCCAGTTCCTTGGCTTCCTTGCCGCGGGCATAAGCGGCGAAGAGCTGGTTCATCAGGTCGGCGTGATCCTCGCGGGTCTTGCCTTCGCCGATGCCCTTGTCCTTCAGTCGCGACAGCGAGGGCATCACGTCCACGGGCGGATAGATGCCGGTACGGTGCAGGTTGCGGCTGAGGATGATCTGGCCTTCGGTGATGTAGCCGGTAAGGTCGGGAATGGGATGGGTCTTGTCGTCTTCGGGCATGGTGAGGATAGGCACCTGGGTGATGGAGCCGGTGCTGCCCTTGACGCGGCCGGCGCGCTCGTACATGGTGGCGAGGTCGGTGTAGAGGTAGCCGGGATAGCCGCGGCGGCCGGGGACTTCCTTGCGGGCGGCGGAGATCTCGCGCAGGGCCTCGCAGTAGTTCGTCAAGTCGGTGAGAATGACGAGGACGTGCATGTTCTTCTCGAACGCCAGATACTCGGCGGCGGTCAGCGCCAGCTTGGGCGTGTAAATGCGCTCGACGGCGGGGTCGTTGGCAAGGTTGACGTACATGACGGTGCGGTCGAGGGCGCCGGTCTTGCGGAAGTCTTCCATGAAGAAGGCGGCTTCCTCGAAGGTGATGCCCATGGCGGCGAACACGACGGCGAACTTCTCGCTGCCGCCGCCGATGACGTTCGCCTGACGGGCCAGCTGGGCGGCCATGCGGTTGTGAGGCAGTCCGGAAGCGGAGAAAATGGGCAGCTTCTGGCCGCGGACCATGGGGTTCATGCCGTCGATGGTGCTGATGCCGGTCTGGATGAACTCGTCGGGATAATCGCGCGAGTAGGGATTCATGGCCAGTCCGTTCACGTCGATGTTTTTCTCGGCGATGATGGGCGCGCCGCCGTCGATGGGATCGCCGCGGCCGTTGAAGACGCGGCCGAGCATGTCTTCGGAGACGGGCAGTTCCAGCGATTTGCCGAGGAAGGTCACGGAGGCGGTGTCGACGTCGAGGCCGTCGGTGCCCTCGAAAACCTGCACGACGGCGCGGCCGGAATCGGTCTCCAGCACTTTGCCGCGGCGGCGGGAGCCGTCGGGCAGCGCGACTTCGACCAGAGAATCGTAGGGAACTTCCTTGACGCTCTCGACGACCAGAAGGGGGCCCGCAAGGCTGCTTACGGTTCTGTATTCAACTGGCAGGTTCATTATTTATCGCCTCCTGACGCGAGAAGCTGGGCAATTTCGTCTCTCATTTCGCCTTCGAGCGCGTCGATCTTTTCGAGTTCCTGCTCGCCGACCAGCCCCATGCGGGCGATCTTCTCGCGCACGGGCAGGTTGAAGAGCTTGTTCATCTCGGCGCCGCTCTGCAAAGCTTCCAGTCCGGCGTGATGGAACTTGAGGATCGTCGAAAGCATCCTGAACTGTTTTTCCATCGACGTGTACGTGTCCACGTCGCTGAAGGCGTTCTGGTGCAGGAAGTCCTCGCGCAGCGACTTGGCCGTTTCCATGGTCATGCGCTCGTTGCGCGACAGGGCGTCCATGCCGACCAGCTGCACGATCTCCTTCAGCGAGGACTCCTCTTCGAGCAGCGTCATGGCCTCGACGCGCGCGGGCGTCCACTCGGCGTCGAACTTGGCGTCCCAATACTCGTCAAGCTTCTTCGTGTACAGCGAGTAACTGTTCAGCCAGTTGATGGCCGGGAAGTGGCGCTGATAGGCCAGATTGGCGTCCAGTCCCCAGAAGACCTTGGTCACGCGCAGCGTGTTCTGCGTAACGGGTTCGGAAAGGTCGCCGCCGGGAGGCGAAACGGCCCCGATGACGGAAACCGATCCCTCGCGGCCGTCGCCGCCCAGGCAAATCGCGCGGCCGGCGCGCTCGTAGAACGAGGCCAGACGCGTGCCCAGATAGGCGGGATAGCCTTCTTCGCCGGGCATTTCTTCCAGACGGCCGGACATCTCGCGCAGGGCTTCGGCCCAGCGGCTGGTGGAATCGGCCATCAGCGCCACGGAATAACCCATGTCGCGGTAGTACTCGGCGATGGAAATTCCCGTGTAAACGCTGGCTTCGCGGGCCGCGACGGGCATGTTGGACGTGTTCGCGATCAGCACGGTACGCTTCATCAGCGGCTGGCCGGAACGGGGATCCTTCAGCTCGGGGAACTCGCGCAGAACGTCGGTCATCTCGTTGCCGCGCTCGCCGCAGCCGATGTAAACGACGATCTGGGCTTCGGCCCACTTGGCAAGCTGGTGCTGGATGACCGTCTTGCCCGAGCCGAACGGGCCGGGCACGCAGGCCGTGCCGCCCATGGCGATGGGGAAGAACGTGTCGACGACGCGCTGGCCGGTCGTCAGCGGCGTGACGGGCGGCAGCTTCTTGGCGACGGGGCGGCCGCGGCGCACGGGCCAGCGACGCAGCATGGAAACGCCATGTTTCTCCTTGCCGTCGTCGATCACGGCGATCACGGCGTCGACGTTGAACTCGCCGGACTCGACGGAGACGACCTTGCCGCTGATCCCGTTGGGGACCATGATGCGGTGCTCCACAAGAACGGTCTCCTGGACGACGCCAAGGACGTCGCCCTCGCTCACTTCGTCGCCGACGGAAACTCTCGGCTCGAACTGCCAGAGTTTTTCGTGATCGAGCGCTGAAACGCTGATGCCTCTGGCGATGAAGACGCTCTTCGACGCTTCTTCGATCGCCTTCAGAGGACGCTGAATGCCGTCATAGAACTGTTCGATAAGACCGGGGCCCAGTTCAACGCTCAGGGGTTCGCCGGTGCCCACAACGGGCTCGCCGGGACGGAGACCTGACGTCTCCTCGTAGACCTGGATCGAGGCGAGATCACCGTTGAGTTCGATGATTTCCCCGACCAGGCCGATGTCGCCGACGCGCGCCACTTCGTACATGCTCGCGCCGGTCATCCCCTTCGCGACGACCAGAGGTCCGGATATACGTTCGATCGTGCCTTTTACATTTTTATCCGTGGCCAAAACAATCGCCTCCAGGTGAATTCACTATTTCTCTGCGAAAATATCCATGCCGACCGCCCGTTCGACGCTGCTGCGCACCGCGCTCAGCCCCACGCCGATGGATCCGCGGATCCCGGGGATGGGAATGATGCTGGCCGCGTATTCCTGAACGAGCCGGTCGATCAGAGAAGCCTGAGCGACGAACTGCCGCTCTTCGACGAAGATCACGCCGTAGTCTTCGCGGGCCAGACGGCTCACGGTCTCGGCAATCTCTTCGTCGCTCTCGACGGGAAAGGGGCGCACGCCGACGGCCTGAAAGGGAAGCACGGTGTCGTAGCTCCCAACAGCCGCCATTTTCTTTCTTCCGGCATCAGTGGACATCGCGCAGCAACCCCCTTATGGCGTCCTTCTCGACTCCGTTGGCGACGGAAACGAGCACCACCCGCAAGTTTTTGGCTTCTATTTCCTTGGTCCAGAGGTAACGGACCACGTTGCCCGGTTCGAACGCGCCGAAACGGCTCTTGGCGATCGCGCCGGTGATGAAATTGTCCAATTCCTTCTCGTACTGCACGAGAAGGCTGTTGAAGCTTTCTCCTTCCGAAAAAGGAGCCAACAGCGCGCCGATGTCGGCGAAAGCCAGCAGGCGCCCCCAGTTTTCCACCGGTTCGGTCACGAGCGGCGTCAGCCGGTTGATCGGAAGCGAGCCGCCTTCGTGAAGGAAAGACGCGGCCGTTCCATGATCCATGTCGATGCGCGAAAGGCGCAGGAGCGTTTTCAGGTTCTCGCCGTCAATGCGGCAGCGAACCCAGTTTTCCACCCGCTCCATGCCGAGCTTTGCGGCGACTTCCCGCAGCGCTTTGAAATACACGCCGTCGAGGATCTTCTCCGCCGCAAGAGCGTTGTGCGTCTGCTCCCATGCCGCAAGGGCTTCGGGGATCGCCTGGTTGAATCCGTACGGAAGCTCCCAGTACTCCTCTCCTTCGATGGCCAGGATCAGCTTATCCGTGTCGATGTTGCCGAGAGAAGTGAGCAGATCGAGACGGCGTTTTTCCCCCCGAACCGTCAGGAACTGGCTTTTCAGCAGCGTTTTGACGTTGTGCACGTCGTAGACCAGACGCAGCAAACTGACCAGCTCACGGTCGGGAACGAACGCCTCGATTTCCGTATAGCTGTGGTGAAGTTCCGCCTCGATCGCCCGGTCGAATTCCAACGGCGATTTCAGCTCCATCAGCCAAGCCGAATAGGGAGTTTCTCCGAGAACTTTTACAGCCCCCTCCAGCGTGTCGCAGTCGATCATCCTCTGGAGGACTGACTCGTCAAGCAGACGGTTCTCAAGCGCCCTCAGACGCGCTACAGCGTAACCATACCGCTCCTTCGGGGCCATGATCACACCACCCTACTCCGCGTCAAACAGCCGTTTGACGACGTCGGACTCCAGTTCGTCCTTGAGCCAGTGGATCAGGGTTTCCAAGGAACAGTTCGTGCTGATCCTGCCCTTGCGAAGGATAAAGCCGCCTTTGACGTCCGCTTTCTCGGCGGAAAGCGTCAGCTTTTTACCCCGGGAAGCGTTGTATTTGTCGAGCCAGGTCTGATCGATGCGCTTCTCGCCGGCAGCCACGAGCAGTTCCTCGTCGCCGCTGCTGACCGCCTGATCGAGAAGCTTTTCCATGAACGCAAGATATTTGTCGCCGGCCAGCTTGCAGAGGCGCGCCAGCGCGCCGTCGAAACTACGGCCGATCAGCTCCTGCTTGGCGCCGAGACGGAGCTTTTTCACGTCCAGATTCGCGATGATCTGGGCGCGGCGGCGCACTTCGGGAGCTTCGGCGGCGTACAGGCCGTCGTAATACTTCTTGCTTTTGGAAATTTCGGCGTCGGCGTCCGCGTTCAGAACGTCGGCCTGCTTTCGGGCCTCGTCGAGCAGTTTCGCGGCCTCACTGGCCGCGTCCTGTTCGATTTTCTTCCTGATGTCAGCGAGTGCCATGGTTCGAACCAGGCTTACAGGCTGATGCCGTTCATCAAAAGGATGCTGACGAGGAGGGCAAGCACCGCGTACGTCTCGACCATAGCCGGAAGGATAACGGCCTTGCCCGCTTCGCCGGGCTGTTTGGCGATCATCTGGATGCAGGCGGCCGAAGTTTTTCCCTGCGAAATGGCCGAGATCCAGCCGCCCAAGGCGATAGGCAGGCAGGCGAACATGACGGCCAGACCGTGCACCCAGTCGCAGGGAACGGCGGAACCGCCGACCAGCCCGACCTTCAGCATGGCGAAGAAGGCGATCAGCAGGCCGTAAATGCCCTGCGTTCCGGGCAGAGCCTGCAGCATCAGCACAAGACCGAACTTGCCGGGATCTTCAGTCATCACGCCGGCGCCGACTTCACCGGCGATACCGACGCCAATAGCCGAACCGATGCCCGCCATACCGGCGGCCAAAGCCGCGCCAAGCACAACAAAAGCGATACCAAGATAATCCATTAAACGACACTCCCCTCAAAGTTTGGGTAATTTTCAACCGGCGCAGGAGCTAGGCTTCCTTGCGGCCAGTCACGTTGACATAGTTCGATCTGTAGCAGAAGGGATCGAAAGCCGTCCCGCCGCTGTTGTAGAACTTGCCGAAGAACTCCACGTACTGCAGTCGCAGCGGGTGCACGAACGCGCCCAGAATGTTGATCACCATGCTGAAAACGTGCCCGCCGAAGAAGATCAGCAGCGCCAGGATCCAGCCCACGTAAGCCGTGCCGCCGCAGAGCTTGGACATCAGGTTGATGATCATCGCCACGGCGCCGCCGACCAGACCGAGGGCCAGCAGGCGGCTGTAGCTGAGCACGTCGCCCAGATAGCTGGTGACGTTGTACAGGCTCAGCACGCCGGAAACGAACTTGCCGATCAGACCTTTCTTCTCGCGCCCCTGCGTCAGGATCAGAATCAGGGCGCCGGCAATCGCCATATTTTTACCCAACGGCTCGACTCCGGGCGCCGCAAAGGCGCCGACGCCGAAGATCAGCAGCCCCGTCAGGAGCACCAGCCAGCCGCCCTGATCGGCGCAGGCGGCGAACCAGCGACCGTCCCTGATATTGGCGTAAGCGGCAAGCAAAATGCCGTAGTAGATGTGGACGATGCCCAACGCCAGCGAAATACCCAACAGCAGCATGGGATCCTTCATGGGTTCGAGCAGCGTCACCAGATTCTTCACCGGGCGCAGGAACCCCAGGAAGGGGAAGGCGTCGATCATGTCGCCCATCCAGCTGCCCGTCACCGCGCCGAAAAGGATCGTGGCGATGCCGCAATACTTCACGAGGGTCAGGGCCCTCTTGATGCCGTCGGGCATTTTCCGATACTTTTTGAGGAAGTACGCGGCGATGGCCGTGATCACGATGCCGTAGCCGGCGTCGGCGTAGCACATGCCGAAGAACAGCAGGAAAAACGGCATCATCGGGAACGACGGATCGACCGAACCGTACACGGGCGCGCCGTACAGCATGGTCAGCATCTCGAACGGTTTCGCGCAGTCCCTGTTCTCCAGCACGATGGGCGGATCGTCGTTTTCCGCCGGTTCCGAAAGCTGCAGATCGACGTCCTTTTCGTACGGGACGAGGATTTGTTCCAGTTCCGCGGCTTTGCTGTCGGGGACCCAGCCCCGCAACAGGACGACCTGCTCGGTACGCTCGCTCTCCTCCTCGGCGTCCTGGCGCCTTTTCATGATCGTCAGGTAATCGCCAAGGCGGCGGATCTCGTCCATATGAGCGTCGGTAAAAGTCTGAAGCCAGTTGACGAAATACTTCTCTTCCTGCCCGAGAGCGGCCAGCCGCTCCGAAAGTTTTTTCCGTTCTTCGGCGACGGTCCCCGTCAGGGAAGAAGGCAGATCGATCTTCGTGACGCTGTGTTTCAGGCAAAGCTCCGCAAGCCGGTCCTCGAGCGCGCGCAAATAAAACACGCTGCCCCAGGCGGGATCGCGGCTTCCCTTCGGAGGGATCGAGACGGAACACTCCGCGTCGGCGCCAAAAGCCTCCTCCACCGCGGCTTTCCATTCCAGCAGGTTCTCAGCGCGTCCGGCGCCCAAGAATCCGGCCACCATCCGGCTGCCTTCCGTGATCATGGAGAGGGGCGGTTCAAAAGCGCCCAGCCCCGACAAAGTCTGCTGCAAAGTTTTGATCTGCTGCACGTCGGACCGCAGCTCCGTCAGACGGCGCTCGCGCTTGCGGACTTCCGCCGCCAGATCGCCGGCGTCGACTTTTTCGGCCAAGGCGGCCAGTTTTTCCACGCTGACGTCGTCGCGCTCGCCCAGCATCCGCCCCAGCGTCCCGACGGGATCCTTATAGTACGGCGCAAGGTAGCGGACGAGGTAATTCACGTCGTTCAAAGCGGCCGCGTAATCCCGGCCGTTTCGCGCCGGACGGGCGGAAGACTCTTCGGCAGCGTTCCTCTCAGCAGCGGAAATCTCAGTGATCCCCCGCTCCTGAAGCACCGACAGCACCTCTTCGACGGCCGTTCGGTGCACGTACAGTTCGATTTTTTTAACGCGAGCAACGGCCATATTGAGACACCACCTCTTCGGCCAGCCATTGAGCCGTTTTCTTTACCGCATCTTCATGAGACTCTACGAACTGCCGAGCCTCGGTCTTGCCCTGTTCCACCGTCCGAGCGGCGTTTTCGGCCGCTTCCGCTTCCACCTGAGCAAGGCGGGAGCGGTACTCGCGGAAATGAGCCTGTTTGGCCTCTTTTACACGAAGGGCAGCTGAGTTGCGAGTCCTGATAACCAGATCCTGAGCTTCCGCTTTGGCGTCGGCCACTTTTTGAGCCGCCGCCGCTTCGACGCTCCTGATCTCGTCGGTCAGATTGGTAGACATGCGTTCACCTCCTTCGTTTTTCAGTCACAAAACACTGCAAAATATCGCAGTCATTGCCGAAATTAAACGGACCGTCGTGCCCCGTAAAGCACCGCGGCCTGCCGGAGAAACGGTGCCGCCGTCGCGTTCTCGCGGGACACGACAAGATGCAGGGGCCGTGCAGTGCATTCACGCAGGCCCAAGCTCTTATAATTTTAGATTTTCATGCATGATGTGTCAATAATCACAAATTTAGAATTGAAAGGTTTTCATATTCAAATTTCATGGAAAAAGCCGGAGCTTTATAACCTTTGAGTAATAAGTAATGATTTGCTCAATTAGTTCATTCACCAATAACATAGATCTCAAAAACAATGATCATCATTTAAAATGAATTTTCATGTTTTTGCGCCATCCGCAATTCATTCTCTTTCTTGCTTGGTCGAAACGCTGAACAACGAGAACATCCAAGGGAAGCCGCAAAGCGAGTCACGCAGATTGCGCAGCCGCCAGGAGAGTCCTGAGCGCAGGACTCCTTCGGGACGCCGAACGCTCACAGTCAAGCCGTTTTATCGAAAACCAGCATCGACTTTTCGAATGCCGCCGTCTTTCTCCGGCGACCGGCCTCGCTTTTCGAAATGCGGCGTCCACTTTTCAGGAGACACGACGATTTCGACCGCAAGGTACACAAAAGAGAGCGAGGGCTCTTGTTCAAAAGCCCCTGCTCTCTTTTGTTCGTTCAGCCGTTCTCTTTAAAATTGGAGCGGGTGACGAGGCTCGAACCCGCGACCCTCAGCTTGGGAAGCTGATGCTCTACCAACTGAGCTACACCCGCAAAACGTGGTTATTATACGCTAAAGCGCTGACGTTCGCAAGATGGCGATCCCGAGCAGTTTTTCCGCAGAAGACGCGCCCCACCCCCAGACATCAGGCCATGTGAAAAGCTTCCGCGGCCTTCACGAGATTGTCGCGGATCTTGATGTGCTGCGGGCAGACCCGCTCGCAGCTGCCGCATTGAACGCATTCGGTGGCACGGGCTTTGCCGTGGCGTTCCACGAGCCATTTTTCCTGGCCTTCGGCGTAATTGTAGTTGCCGTAGATGTTCAATAGATTCAGCGCCGTGAAGGAACCGGAAATGCCGACGTTTTTCGGGCACACTTCCGCGCAGTAGTTGCAGCTTGTGCAAGGGATCATCGGCAAGGCGTCCAGCGTTTCCCGGGCTTTGGCGACGACGCGCTGCTCGGCTTCCGTCAGCGGATTGAAATCCGTCATATAGGAAAGATTGTCCTTCATCTGCTCCACGCTGCTCATGCCGGACAGCACGGCGATCACGCCGTCCAGGCTGGCGGCGAAGCGGATGGCCCACGAAGCGCAGGAAGCTTGGGCGTCGGCGTTTTTGAACACGCGCTCGACGGCTTCCGGCGGGCTGGCCAAAAGGCCGCCCTTGACGGGCTCCATGATGACGACGGGCTTCCCGTGTTTTCTGGCCGTTTCGTAACAGGCCCGCGACTGAATACGAGGATTTTCCCAATCGGCGTAGTTGATCTGCAGCTGCACGAATTCCGCTTCGGGATGGGCTTGCAAAATGGCGTCCAGTTCCTCCGGCGTGGAATGGAAGGAGAAGCCGACGTGCCTGATCTTTCCTTCCGCTTTCTTCTCCTGCACGAAGTTCCACATGTCGAAGTCGTCGAAGAAATGGGTCCTGCCCTCGCCGAGGTTGTGCAGCAGATAGAAATCGAAATAACCGGCGCCGGTCCGTTTCAGCGACGTTTCGAACTGGCCGACGGCGTCTTCCCGGCTTTGGCAGTTGATCCACGCGGCGTTTTTCGTGGCGAGCGTGAACTTTTCGCGCGGGTAACGCTCGACGAGCGCCTGACGGATCGCGTCTTCCGAGCCGGGATAGGCCCAGGCCGTATCGAAATACGTAAAGCCGGCCGCCATAAAGAGATCGACCATCCCTTTTACCTGTTCAACGTCGATAATCTCGCCGTTTTTCGGCAGCCGCATCAGCCCGAATCCAAGTTTTTTCGCGCTCAGTTTGATTTCCGACATGTTGCCCCCTCCTTGTCGATCTTGTTTTTCCTCATTTTGAACTCCCCCGCCAATCCCAATGGCCCGCCTGGTCTCCCCTTGGCCGTGAAACGCGCATGAAAGCCCACCGGGGACCGCCCTGCGGGGTCTTTTTTCAAACAGAGAAACTCGTTCTGTTTATATTATTCTACTCTCTTCCCCCCCAAGAAGAAACCTCAAGTGCACTCTCATTCGTCTTTCATTGAAAGTCGAAGATCGCCATTTCCGACAATCAGCGGCGCAAGAGAAAAGCCGGCGCGATCCTCATCCTGCCTCAGATGATTTTCGCGCCGGCTTTTCATGGAATAAGGGCCTGCGTCCTGTGTCCGACCTTACTCCGCTTTTCGCTTTCTAACCGAAGAACAGCTTCAGATCGTCGTCCACCGTGCCAATGCCCGCGATGCCGAAGTTCTTGACCAGCACGCCGGCCACGTTCGGCGACAGGAACGCCGGGAGCGTCGGCCCCAGATGGATGTTCTTGACGCCCAGGTACAGCAGCGCCAGCAGGACGATGACGGCTTTCTGCTCGTACCAGGCGATGTTGAACGCCAGCGGCAGGTCGTTGATGTCGTTCAGCCCGAAGATCTCCTTCAGCTTCAGGGCGATCAGCGCCAGCGAATAGGAATCGTTGCACTGGCCGGCGTCCAGAATTCTCGGGATGCCGCCGATGTCTCCCAGGTCCAGCTTGTTGTATTTGTACTTGGCGCATCCGGCGGTCAGGATCACCACGTCCTTGGGAAGCTTTCGGGCAAATTCCGCGTAGTACTCTCTGGACTTCATCCGTCCGTCGCAGCCCGCCATGACCACAAACTTCCTGATCGCGCCGGATTTGACCGCGTCCACGACTTTATCGGCAAGCGCGAACACCTGTTCGTGCGCGAAGCCGCCGACGATGCTGCCCGTTTCGATCTCCTCGGGCGGAGGGCACTTTTTCGCCTGTTCGATGAGCGCCGAAAAGTCCTTGGTCTCGCCGTAGGCGCCGCCGATGTGTCTGCAGCCGGGAACGCCCGTGGCGCCGGTCGTCCAGAGACGGTCTTTGTAGCTGTCCGCGGGCGGCACGACGCAGTTCGTCGTCATCAGAACGGGGCCGCGGAACTTCTCGAACTCCTCTTTCTGTTTCCACCAGGCGTTGCCGTAGTTGCCGGCAAAGTGCGGGTATTTCTTGAACGCGGGATAGTAATGGGCGGGAAGCATCTCGGAGTGCGTGTACACGTCCACGCCCGTCCCCGCCGTCTGTTCCAGCAGCATTTCGAGATCTCTCAGATCGTGGCCGGAGATCAGGATGCCGGGATTTTTCCGCACGCCGATGTCGACCGCCGTGATCTCCGGATGGCCGTAAGCCTCGGTGTTGGCCTTGTCGAGAAGCGCCATGCCGTCGACGCCGTACTTTCCGGTCTCGAGGGGCAGCGCCACAAGGTCGTTCACCGTCAGGCTGTCGTCGAGCGTCTTGGCCAGCGCGCGTTGGATGAAGGCGTCCACGTCCTCGTTGTCCTGCAGGAGCGCGTTCGCGTGCTTGGAATAGGCCGCCAGTCCCTTGAGGCCGTACGTGATCAGCTCCCGCAGGCTGCGAACGTCTTCGTTCTCGGTGGCGAGCACGCCGACTTCGGCGGCCTGAGCGTCGAATTCGCCGACGTCGCCGTCCCACAGCGCCGCTTGAGGCAGCCCCGACACGTCTCCCGTCCGACTCAGGAGCTTCCGCTTCACGGCCAGCGTCTCCCGGATTTTTTCGATGATCGCCTGGCGGTCGAAGTTCGCGTTCGTGATCGTCACGAAGAGGTTCATCGTCACGAGATGGTTCACCTCTTTGTCGATGCGCCGCCCCTCGCGGCGAAGCCGGTCCGCGACGCAGGAGAGCCCTTTCGTCACGTAGATCAGAAGGTCCTGCATGGCCGCCACGTCGGGTTTCTTCCCGCACACGCCGGAAACGGTGCACCCCTTTCCCCCCGCGGTTTCCTGACACTGGTAGCAGAACATTTTACGCTCCATCGTCAGACCTCCTCGATCGCGCCGACCGGACAGCCCTCGCGCGCTTCCGCCGCGCTGTCGCGGTTCTCTTCCGCAACTTCTTCCGCGATCGCCGCGGCGACGCCCGCGTCGGTCATGGAAAAGACCTCCGGACAGGTCGACGCGCACAGCCCGCAGCCGATGCAGCTCTCATTCACAACATATTTCATTTTCGGATCCCCCTTTTCGTTTTTTCCCCGCGGTACTTCGAAATCCCTTTTACGCCGGTGCCGCCGATCCCCCAAGAAGTTTCTCCGCCAAAGCGGGAATGGCGGCGAAATCTTCCTCTCCGGGATTCCAAAGAGAACGCACGTTTTCATCGATCACGTCGAAGCCGGCGTCTTTCAGGCGTTCCCGCAGAACTTCGACGGACTCGCCGCTCCAGCCGTAGCACCCGAAGGCCGCGGCCTTCTTGTTCCTGAACTTCAGCTGTTTGAGAAATTCCAACCATCCCGCCACGCTCGAAAGGATGCCGCCCGATACCGTCGGAGAGCCGACGGCGATGGCTTTCGAGCGGAAGACCTCCGTCATGACCTCGTTCTTGTCCGCCTTCGCGATGTTGAAGACTTTCACCACGGTATCGGGGCTCTGCCGGTGGATTTCGTCCGCGATCCTGCGGGCGATCTTCGCGGTGCCCTCCCACATGGTGTCGTATGCGACCGTGATCTGATCTTCCCGATACGCGTTCGCCCATTTCGCGTATTTCGCGACGATCTGCAGCGGATCCCGGCGCCAGATCGCGCCGTGGGAAGGGGCGATCATCTCGATCGGAAGGTTCAGCGTGCCGATCTCTTCCAGCTTTTTGGTCAGGATCGCCGCAAAAGGATTGAGGATGTTGGCGAAGTACTTCATGGATTCCTTGTCCAACAGGCACTGATCCGCCTTGTCGTTGAACAGTTCCTCCACCGCATAATGCTGGCCGAACGCGTCGTTGGAAAAGAGGATGTTGTCGCCGGTCAGGTAGGTGGCCATGGAGTCCGGCCAATGGAGCATGCGCATCTCCACGAAGATCAGCTTCTTACCGTTGCCGATATCGACGCTGTCGCCGGTCTTCACCACGCGGAAGTTCCAGCCGCGCGCGCCGTACTGCCCTTCGATGCTCTTGACCGCATTGGCCGTACAGTAGATGGGCGTGTCCGGGATCTCATCCATCAGCGCCGTCAGCGAGCCGGAATGATCGCACTCGCCGTGGTTGGCGACGATAAAATCGATCTTCTTCAGGTCGACTTCTTTTTTCAGATTCTCGACGAAATCGAAGCGGTGCGGCGTCCATACGGTATCGATCAGGACCGTCTTCTCCTCCTCGACCAGATAGGCATTCTGGCTGGAACCGTTCACGATGGAGTAATCGTCCCCGTGAAAGCTCTCCAGCTCCCAGTCAACGTGCCCCACCCAGCTTACGTTGTTTTTGACGTGTTTTCTCACCGCGCGTCTCCTTTCCTCAAAAAAGGGCTTTACCCGCAAAAAAAACGCTTACACGACGCCGATCTCGGGATTCTTCTCGCCGAACTTCTCTTTCAGCGCGCGGCAGATCTCGCTCCGTTCTTTGCCCTGCTTTTCCTGCGTCTTGATCAGTTTGTAGGCCTGAAACAACGGCGACGGGCCGATCTCGGAGCTGAAAAAACCGATGCCCTGGTTCCACGCCAGCAGCTCGAAGACGTCGTCCAGCGCCGCCGAGTCGAGGCCGTGCGCGTAGGCTTTGACCAGCTCGCGGGCGGCCTGCCGCATCCTTCCGGCGCCTGCCGCGTTGGCGAGCGACAGGAGCAGCCGCGTCTCGTACGGCAGCGTCCGCCTGGGGCTCTGCCAGGTGGTCTCCCAGAAGTCCACGGCGATCTTGCCGAGCTTCTCGTCGATCATCGGATAATTCAGGAGCGCCAGAGGCCGAAACGGCGCTTCTTCGCCCTCTTTTTTCTCCGTACGGCAGAAAAACACGTGGAACTCCGTTTCGGCGGTCTGCTCCGTGTGGTGTTCAAAGCCGAGGTTCTCCAAAGCTGCGTACAGCGGATGGGGCTCGAACGTCTGCACGACCTCCAGCCCTTCGCCCACCTCGAGCCGGGCCGCCGCCTGGATCAGTCCGGCGGCGAAATTTCCCTGCAGATGCCGCACGTCCACTTTGCGGAAGCCGTTCGTCTTGCCCCGCCACGCTTCGTAGCTCATCTTCGTCCTCCTCCGGCGGCGTTTCTCACTTCAAGGTCAAAAGCAGCGCCATCTTGAACTTGCCGTTCGCCGTGACGCTGTGCAGACCGCCTGTGGCGAAGCGGAAATTTTCGCCGGCCTCGATCGGGTGATCCTGCCCCTCGTAGCCGATCACGCCTTTGCCTTCCAGCGCGAAGATCAGCGCGTCGCCCGGCGCGCGGTGCGGCGAAAGGCCGGTGCCCTCGTCGAAGGCCATGACCACGAACTTGAATCCCTCGTTGGAGACCACGTCCACGTTGACGACGCTGTCCTTTTCATACGGCGCCAGCTCCGCCAGTTTGAACACTTCGCCCGTTTTGACCGCTTCGTTCATCTGCAATTCTCCTTTCGCAATCACTTCCGTGTAAACGAATCCTTCCCGCGCCGCGATCCCGCAGAGCGTGTCTTTGGGCACGACCAGCGCTTCGCCCTCGCCAAGTTCGACTTCTTTTCCGTCCGCCCCGGCGCCGAGCGCAAAACGTCCTGTGCCGCCGGCGCCGATGCAGAGCATCTCCGTCGGATAGCTCTCGGCGCTGACGTCGGTTCCCCTCCCCAGCGAAAAGTACGAAACTTTCGTCTCCGCCCGAAGGCCCGACACAGTGGAGATCGTCATGCCCTCTCTGGGCGGATGCTCTTCGGCGATGGAAAACGCTCGATTCATCGCGTTCAGCCTCCTCGCGGTCAAATTTTTTTCCTGTCTGCCCGTAATGTATCACGAACGGTTTTGTATGTATGTTGTTATAACAACGAAAGCCCCATCTCCGCCGAAACTGACGAATCCTTCGGCCGGCTTGGGTCGCCGCGGCGTCTCGCGGCGTTGCAGAATCCGACAAAGATGCTATACTTAATATGCTGCGGGAATTGCGGCGTTCTTTTGAATCGCTTCAAAATTTTAAGGGGGAAAATGTCATGTTGGATGCAAAAGTCAAAGAACTGATCAACACTCAGGTCAACAAAGAATTCTACTCGGCGTATCTGTATCTGGATTTTGCCAATTACTATTACGATCAGGGGCTCGACGGATTCGCCCACTGGTACGACGTGCAGGCGCAGGAAGAGCGCGACCACGCCATGCTGATGAGAACGTACCTGCAGAACAACGGCGAGCGCGTCACCTTCTCCGAGATCGCCAAGCCCGACAAGGTGTACAAGAACCTCGACGACCCGCTCAAGTTCGCTTTGGAGCACGAGCAGTACGTCACCAGCCTGATCAACGCGATCTACAAGGCCGCCAGCGACGTCGACGACTACCGCACGATGCAGTGCTTCGACTGGTTCGTCAAGGAACAGGGCGAAGAGGAAAAGAACGCCGACGACCTGATCAAAAAATTCTCGCTTTTCGGTTCCGACCCCAAGGGGCTGTACGCGCTGAACCAGGAGCTCCTCGCCCGCGTCTACTCGGCGCCGTCTCTGGTTCTGTAATCTGTCAGCCATAAGGAGGATCGTATGCATAATATTTTGCTGATCATCGGTTCGCTGAGAAAAAACTCTTTCAACCGCCAGCTGGCTCAGGTCATCTCTTCCGAACTGGCAGGGAAAGCCAACGTTTCCACGCTGCGGTTCGACGACATCCCTTACATGAATCAGGACATCGAATGGCCCGCGCCCGAAGCGGTGCGCCGCGTCCGCGAGACCGTGGCCGCCGCCGACGGCGTGTGGATCGTCACGCCGGAATACAACTTCAATTTTCCCGGCCTGCTCAAGAACCTGCTCGACTGGCTTTCGCGCCCGACGGTGCAGGGCGATTACAAGAGCGCCGCGACGTACAAGAAAAAGGTCACGATCAGCGGCGCCGGCGGCAAGAACGCCACGACCAATTCGCGCGCGCGGCTGACCGAGCTGCTCGAGTTCATGCGCGCGGACGTGATGCCCGGCGGCGGCACGGGCGTCGCCGTAAACATGGACGCCTTCAAGACCGACAAAGTCGTCTTCACCGAAGAACAGCTTCGTCTCCTGCACGAGCAGGTCGAGGCGTTCCTGGCGTTTTTGGGATAGTCTCCGCTGGCGAATCTTCGTTGCGGAGGTCGTTCAATCATTGATTGGCAATGGACGCGAAAAGGGCTTCCCCGCTCGAGGGGGAAGCCCTTTTTTGTAAACGAAAACCACCGGCACGGCCGGCGGCGACGATTCGGCGGTACCGGCAAAAAGCGGCAAATTTTCCATTCCGCCGGCGCCGCCCGAACGCAAAAACCCCGCCACAGGCGCAATTCTGTGAAGAGACAGAACCGCGCCCGCGGCGGGGTTGCGTTATCCGTTTTTCACGCCGCGATCAACGACGTTTCGAGATCACGCGCGTCGCGCCTTCGGAATAAGGAGCCAGATCGCCCTGCTGATAGATCACGGCGACCGTCTTGGCGTCGGCAAGATAGAACTCGTCGCTCAGCTTTTCGGGAACGAAGTCGGGGTTGAAAGCGATCGCCTTGCCTTCCTGATCGTAAAGTTTCCAAGCGCCCTTTTTCAGATTCTTGACAAGAGAATTCACGCTCTTGACGCGGACAAAAGCGCTCAGCGGCACGCGCTCGCCCGTGACCTTGCTGTACACCACGCCGTGCTCAAAGTTCTCGGGATTGGCCGCGCCCCGCTCCATGACCGACGCGCTCATGACGAGAGAGACGTACTTTTTGTCCTCGAACTTCGCGGCGTAGCTCATGGACACGTCGTTCTGAGCGTCGTACTTCGCTTTCATGCCGTCAACGTAAGCGGCGATATCCTTGTTGATCATCTCCTGGGCTTTCGCGTTTTCCACGTGCACCGCGGGGTACACCAGCTTCAGTCCGAAACCGTCGGCCTGCACCGCGTCGACGACCTGAGCCTGAGCGGCGAAGGGAAGGGCGGCCGCAGCCAAAAGAGCCAAAATCGCTTTTTTCATTTCAAAATTTCCTCCGGATCTTGATTTTGTGATCTGTGAAATTCCTTCACACCGCCGGCAATTGTAACAGATCGCCAATCCCCGCTTCAAGCGCTCCGGCGCAAGATTGGAGATTCCTACACCCTTGCGCGGCTAAAGACAATTCGGCGGCGTCTCCCGAGCAAACGTTCCCGCTCTTTCTTCGTTGCACGCGGTTCGACTGCCCGCCATTCGCGGGAAGGCTTCGGTCATTTTTTCAGGCCCAGATGCCGCAGAGCCCGGCGCAGAGTGTGCGCCAATCCGTGATCGCGCCAGCAGCGAACGCCGCCGCGCGCTTTGCGCGGCGCCCAGGTGAGGATGCGGCCGAGGCGGAAGGAAACGCTGCGCTGGAGATCATGTATCACTTTTTCTTTCGTCCGCAGCTGGTTGCGCGCCGCCGACAGTCCGGCGTTTTCCTGCGACAGCACCGAAATGCGCGGCTCCTTGGCGGCCCAGCGCATCAGCACGTCCAACGAAGCGTCGGTCGAGCCGTCGTTGACGCAGATCACTTCCAGTTGCGTCAACAACTGACGCAAAACGCTCCGCAGCATGTCTTCGAGATATTCTTCCACGTTGTACGCGGGGACGACGACGCTCACGAGCGGATGTCCGGCCTGATTCTGTTTCATGACGACACAGGAAAATTTTTGCTTATCCATAAGCGGTTTCATCGCCACGACCTCTCTGTCGAAAAATGAAAAGGCGCGGCAGGAAGAAGACGCGGTCAACCGCGCCGTTCTTCCTGCCGCTGCGTTTACGTTTCTTCATCGCGGGCGACGTTGCGCCCGTCGAAGACGGGGATGAATTTTTCCATCGCCGTGTGGCCGCGCTGGATAAAACAGTTTTCCATGCCGAGCTTTTCGGCGTGGTCCAGCACCCTGTCGTACTCGCAGGTCATCAGGCGGCGGTTCAGCTCGGGGCAGCAGGCCGCCTGCGGCATGGGCGTGAACTGGTTCATCAGGCTCACGCAGATGTCCGAACCAAAGGTATTCCACAGATAATCCAGCACTCTGAAACTGTCGCGGGAGTGTCCCGGCAGAATCAGATGCCGCACCAGCACGCCGCGGGTCATCAGCCCGTCTTTCATCACGAAAGGCCCCGTGATCTCGAACATCTTCTCGATCGACGCCGAAGCGTATCGAAAATAATCCGGAGCGTTGGAGTATCGCCGCGCCAAAGAATCGGCGCAGTATTTCAGATCGGGCAGGAACACGTCCACGGAACCGCGCAGCGCTTCGATCGTCTCCGGCAGCTCGTAGCCGCCGCAGTTGTACACGACCGGCAGGATAAATCCATGCCGTTTGGCCCGATCGAGCGCCGCGAGGATCTGCGGCACGTAGTGCGTCGGCGTCACCAGATCGAGCGAGGCGGCGCCGCGCCGCTGCTGTTCGAGAAAGATTTCGGCCAGGCGTTCCACGCTCACGTCGACGCCTTTTCCCCGGTGGCTGACGTCGTAGTTCTGGCAGAAGACGCACTTCATGGTGCAGTGGGAGAAAAAAACCGTTCCGGCACCGTTTTCGCCCGTCAGGCACGGTTCTTCCCAGCGGTGCAGCGACACCAGCGCCACGCGCGCCAGTTCGCCGGCGCCGCACCAGCCTTTTTGCCCGTTTTGCCTGTCCGCGCCGCAACGGCGCGGGCATAGGTCACATGAACGCAGATCCATCGTCGCGCTTCCCCCACATACAAAAATCGCCCCGGGAACCTTTTCCCGGGGCGATTGTACTCTCCAAATTATTCGATTTCAAGCGCGGCGATGCCGGGCAGGCTTTTGCCCTCGCAGTATTCGAGGCTGGCGCCGCCGCCGGTGGACACGTGGGACATCGCGTCTTTGAGGCCGAATTTCTTCACGGCCGAGGCGGTGTCGCCGCCGCCGACCACGGTGAACGCGCCCGTGGCGGTCGCCGCCGCCATCGCCTCGGCCACGGCGCGGCTGCCGACGGCAAACGGTTTGTTCTCGAACACGCCCATGGGGCCGTTCCAGAGCACCGTTTTGGCTTTCGCTATTTCAGCCGCAAACGCTTTGGCCGTCTCCGGGCCGATGTCCAGTCCCATCAGACCGTCGGGCACCGACGACGCGGGAACCACGGAACAGCGCGCTTCGTCGCCGATCTCCGCGGCCGCGATCACATCCGTCGGCAGCAAAATCTTCACGCCCTTCGCCGCGGCGCGCGCCAGCACGTCTTTGGCAAAATCCACGTGCTCGGCGTCGTACAGCGATCTGCCGATCGTTCCGCCCTGCACGGACAGGAAGGTGAAGGCCATGCCGCCGCCGATCAGGATCGTGTCGGCCGTGTCGAGCATGCGTTCGATCACGCCGATCTTGTCGGAGACTTTCGCGCCGCCCAGCACCAGCACATACGGTTTTTCCGGATCGGACTTGACGCGCTCGAGCGCTTCCACCTCGCGGGCGATCAAAAAGCCGGCGTAGGCGGGCAGCACGCGGGCGACGCCTTCGGTGGTGCAGTCGCCGCGGTGCGAAGCGCTGAAAGCGTCCATGACGAACAGGTCGAACGGTTTGGCCAGCATCTTGCTGAACTCGGGATCGTTCTTCTGCTCCTCGGCGTGAAAGCGCGAGTTCTCCAGCAGCAACAATTCGCCGGGCTTCTGCGCCGCGACGGCCGCTTCGACCTCGGGACCGACGCACTCGGGAACGAAACGCACCGGATGCCCCAGCCCCTTTTCCACGTCTTCGCGGATCTGCCCCAGCGACATCTCCGGCACGACCTGCCCTTTGGGACGCCCGAAGTGCGAGATCATCGTCACCCGCGCGCCGCCGGCCAGCAGCGCGTCGATCGTCTTTTTATGAGCGACGATGCGGGAGTTGTCCTTGACTTTGCCGTCCTTGAACGGCACGTTGAAATCGACGCGGATCAGAACTTTTTTGCCCTCCAGGGGCGCTTCGGAAATTCCGCGCAGTCTCAGCATTTTACAGCCCCTTGGAGATCACGTAGTTGACTAGGTCGACGCAGCGGCAGGAATAGCCCCACTCGTTGTCGTACCAAGCGAAAACTTTGACGAGTCCGTTCATCTCGATGGTCTGATCGGGCGCGAAAATGCTGGAGCGGTCGTCGTGAATGAAGTCGGCGGACACGCACTCGTCGGTGACGTATCCCACGTAGGGAGCCATGGCGCCCGCGGCGGCCTTTTTCACGGCCGCGTTCACTTCGTCGGCCGTCACGGCGCGGCCGGGGACGAAGGTCAGATCGACGATGGAAACGTCGGGCGTGGGCACGCGCAGCGCCATGCCGCTCAGTTTGCCTTTCAGGGCCGGGATGACGAGCGCCACGGCCTTGGCGGCGCCGGTCGTGGTGGGGACCATGGAACAGGCCGCCGCGCGGGCGCGGTAGTTGCTCTTCTTGTGGGACTTGTCGACCAGGTTCTGATCGCCCGTGTAAGAGTGGACGGTCGTCATCAATCCTTTTTCGATGCCGAACGCGTCGTTGAGGATCTTGGCGATCGGCGCCAGGCAGTTGGTCGTGCAGGACGCGTTGGAAACGATATGGTCCTTGGCGGGATCGTACTTTTCCTCGTTGACGCCCATGACGAACGTCGCCACGCCGTCGCCCTTGCCGGGAGCGGTGATGACGACCTTTTTGGCGCCGCAGGCGATATGGGCCCCGGCCTTTTCGGCCGTCACGTTCTTGCCGGTCGCTTCGATGACCAGCTCGACGCCCAGTTCCTTCCAGGGATACACGTCGTTTTCGGGCGTGACGCAGAGGATCTTCTGGCCGTTGACGACAATGGAGTCGCCTTCCGAAGTGACTGTGCCGTTGAAACGGCCGTGCACGGAATCGTACTTGAAAAGATACGCCATCTGGTCGGCCGACGCGCTGTGCCTCGTAACGGCGACAACCTCAAAAAGACCTTTTTTGTCGTACTCCGACATGGCACGAAGAACAAGACGGCCAATTCTGCCAAAACCACTGATCGCAACTCGAACTTTGCTCATAGCAGCAGCCTCCTAAGAATTATTAGCCGTCTCCGCCGGGAAAACGGCTTTCGCAAGCGACATCATACCGTGTGTTTAGATTAAGCGCAAAACGGCCGGCTGTCAAGATTCGTGCCGATTAATTTCGCGTCAGGACCGCTTCG
Organism: Pyramidobacter sp. CG50-2; assembly: GCF_003612005.1. Lineage (NCBI taxonomy): Bacteria > Thermotogati > Synergistota > Synergistia > Synergistales > Dethiosulfovibrionaceae > Pyramidobacter > Pyramidobacter sp. CG50-2. The sequence goes on along the minus strand of NZ_RAWT01000005.1, from coordinate 54,668 downwards.
ACGGATCAAAACCGGCCTCTTCCGCGATCGCGAGCAATTTTTTCAGACGATATTTCACGGTGCTTTTGCTCACCTGCGGGCGAAGCAGATCGCCAAGATCGGACAGCGTCGCTTCCGGATTCTCGAGCCGGGCCCGGGCCAGGGGGATCAACTTTTCGGGGATCAGCTTCACGTCGAGTCGGCGCAGAAAATCGATCATCGCCACATGCTGGCGGGAAGTTTTCACGCTGCGGCGAATATTGGCGCTGTCGCAATTGGCCTGCTTATTGGCCAAGTCGCGGCTGCCGCGCATTATCGAACGCTTTTCAAGGTTCTGCGCCAAAGCCGACATGCCCATAAAATAACAGAAACGCATGATCTGCTGAAGGTCGCGAATCGTCAGCTCGCGCACGTTTCCCTTATCCCGCGCCGAGAAGGTAATCTCGCTGCCCTCCAGCAGTTCGCTCATACTGCGCGCCACCGACGCATCGTGAAAACGCATGATGCAGTAATATCCCCGCTTGGGATTGTAAACGCTCCCCGCGCAGCCGAAAACGCCGTGCGCCCAGGCCCAGCGGATGAAATCGCGGCGGTGACGTTTGGCGAGAATCGTCCTATAAAGAGACTGCGGCAAAACGACCGCCACTTTCCGATTCTGCACGCGCAGGATCTCGCTCAGGTCCGCTTCGCCGCTCCAGCGCACATACGGCCAGAGACGGCGGAAGCGGCGGTAGACCCACAGCCGCGACGAGGAGATACGCGCCTCGATCCCGACGGTCTGCCTGTTCATGCAGGCGACGATCCCGGACAGCTCGGACTCCGCGGAAACGGCGTCGGTCACGGGAGCCAGAAACCATTCGTCCCATTGCTCGGTGCTAATCTTCATAGCTCATACCCGCCGTTCAGCTTGCGGTTGATCCTCATCAGCGCCTCGGCCAGGCGGGCGCTGTGATGACGTACGACGCCGCTCTCCTGGATCTGAAGCAGCGAAGCGCGGAAAACCTGGCAGCTCCTCGAGATCAAAAACTCTTCATCCTGCCGCCCCAGCGACAAAGGTTCCGCTCCTTGAGCGCGATACTTTTCCCGAAGCGGTTCGGGAATGACGTCTTCGTTGAGAACCACCACGTCGGGGTAACGTCCCAGCGCTTTGGCGACCCACTGAATGTGATTGAGCTGCGTCATGCCGCTGGTTTCCCCCGGCTGAGTCATCAGGTTGGCAACGTAAACGACGGGGCGCTTCGACTTGCGCAGCGTGGCGGTAAAATCTTCCACCAGCAGATTGGGGATGACGCTCGTAAAAAGGCTGCCCGGCCCCAGAATGACCAGATCGGCATGGTGAAGGACCGAAAATGCTTCGCGCACCGGCTTCACGCCCGAAGGCTCGAGACGGATGCTGCGAATGTCGCGTCCGCGCTCCGCCACCGCCAGTTCGCCGCGCAGCGTCGCGCCGTCGTTCGTCTCGGCGACGAGCGTGACGTTTTCCGTCGTGATCGGCAGCACCCGGCCGCGGATCGCCAGCAAACTGTTGACGAGCTCCACGGCGTTTTTGAAATCGCCCGACTGCTCCGTCGCCGCCAACAGGATCAGATTGCCGAGACTATGTCCTTTCAGATCGCCCTGGCCGAAACGGAAGTTCATGAAGGCCCGCAGCTGATCGTCGTTTTCGCTGAGGGCGACCAGACAGTTGCGGATGTCGCCGGGAGGCAGCATGCCCCAGTCGCGCACCAGGCGTCCGGAACTGCCCCCTTCGTCGGTCACCGTGACCAAGGCGACGATATTGCGCGTATAGCCTTTCAGCCCCTTTAAGAGAGAAGAAAGCCCCGTCCCGCCGCCGACTGCCACAAAATGGGGCCCTCCCGCGAGACGGAGCTGTACGGCTGCCGCCGCCGCTTCCCGTTCGTTCGTTCTTTTCGATATGAAACTTCGCACGCGGCGACTGTTGCGGAACAGAAGAGACACGGTCACGCCGCCGGCCAGACAGCCGCCGACAAAGATCAGCGCCACGGCGAACAAAAGCGTCATGATTTCCGCCCTCCCCGTTCATCCCGTTCGAGGTCGCGATGCTTGACGCGGCACTCCACGCCGTCAATCCCTCCCAATCGCTCACCCAGCCATTCAGCCGCAAAAACAGAACGATGACGGCCGCCTGTACAGCCGATGGCGATCTGCAAATAATTTTTGCCGCTGAGGTGGTACACGGGAATGATGTTTTCGAAAAGCTCCAGACTCTGGTGTAAAAAGGAGCTGGCCATCGGATCGTTGTAGATGTACTTTTGCACCGGTTCGTCACGACCCGACAGATATTTCAGCGTCTCCACGTAATAAGGATTGACGAGGAAACGCACGTCCAACACAAAATCGGCGTCAAGCGCCACGCCGTACTTGAAGCCAAACGAACTGACCGTCACCTGCAGTCCGGCTGGATTGCGCGCCAAGATCGAGAAGATCTCGGCGCGAAGCTGGGCGTTCGACAGTGCGGATGTATCGATGATACGGTCGGCGATGCGCCGGAACTGCGCCAATTGCTTACGCTCGATGCCGATTCCTTCCAGCAGCGAATTCATGAAGCCCAACGGATGACGCCGGCGCGTCAGGCTATAGCGGCGCAGCAGCACATCCTCGGACGCCTCGAGAAAAAGGATCTGAACGTTGACGCCCTTCTGTTTCAGATCGTCGAGCACGCGCGGCAGACAATCCGGCAGATCGAGGCTGCGCACGTCGATCACGGCCGCTACGCCGTTCTCCAGCGCTCTGGGATGCTGAGACAAGATCCCGATCAGCCCTGGAAGCATACCGACAGGAATGTTATCGACCGTAAAAAAGCCCTGATCTTCCAGAAGATGCAGCACGCTGCTTTTTCCGCTGCCAGACAGCCCCGTGATGATCAGCAGTTTTTTCGGAAGCATGGTCTCGCCGCTCACTGATTCTGCCGCACTAAGACCGGATGCCCCGCCGCCTTGATGTCCTTCGCGATCTCGTCGGCCACCGCCCGTTCGCGCCCGCCGGCCACGATCACGCGATAATAATTCTTACCGCGCACTTCCGCCTGGCGCACCACGGCGCTGTGTCCCATCTTCTGAAGCGACGAAACGACGGCGTTTGCCGCCGCGCGATCAGTGTAGGAACCGCACTGGATAATAAACAGACTTTTGTCGATGCTGCCGCCGCGGACAATGACGCGGTTTTCCCCTGGCGCGGCATCGCCTTTCTTGGGATCGACACGAGCAGCTCGCGGTTGTGACGGGCTTTTCGACGACGCATTGTCCCCTCCCTCGCCGCCTGTCGTGGCCGGGCGATCTTCGTTCTGGGACCGACCGCCGCTTTTACGCTGCACGGGTTGAGCGATGATCACGTTGTCAATTTTCTCTTTTTTCGTCACCACGCCGTCTTTCTTGTCCCCGACGATCCCCGCACTCTGGTGTTGGGCAATCGGGCGCGGCTGTGTGATAACGGTCGGCTTCGGAGGACTGGGAGCCCAAAGAAGGCGGATCCCCACCACGACAATGCCCAACGCGACAACGCCAAGAATCGGCAGCATAAAGTCGCCAAACGGGACAGCCGGCTTCTGCTTGAAACGGCTTGTTGATCTGGCTGCCATAAAAATCACCTCAGTTTCATAGAATCATGACATAACAACAACGGAGACAAGCAGACTTGTCCCCGTCCGAGAATCTTCGTTACTTTTTGCGGCGTCTGTAAGTCGTCGGGATATCAAGTCCGGAGCCAAGCCCTTCAAAAATACTGTGCGGCTCTTCCGAAACCACGTCGCTGGGCGTTAGGTTCTGTTTCTCGAACAAGCCGGCGGAATCTGAACCAGCCTGCGTCTTGGCGTCGTTCTTATCGGCAAGAATGTCCTTGAATCCCGTAGCGATCAAGGTAAAGCGCACGGTATCGCCCATCGAGGGATCGATGCCCTGTCCCCAGATGATGTTCGCGTCCTCGCGGGCAGAAGCGGAGATCAACTTCGCCGCTTCGTTCATCTCGAGAATGCTCAGATCCTCGCCGGACTCGATGCAGTACAGCACAGAAGAAGCTCCGTTCATCGGCGCTGTCATCAGCGGCCCGTTCATCGCCGCGCGGGCCGCCGCGAGCACACGGCCATCGCCCTTGGCTTCGCCGACTCCCATGATCGCCGTCCCCGCGTCGCGCATGATCGTGCATACGTCCGCAAAATCCACGTTGACCTGCATGATTTTGCGAATGACGCCCGTCACGCCGGCAACGGCCTGCCGAAGGACTTCGTCGCTCATCTTGAAGGCTTCCTGCCACGTCGTCGATTTATCGGAAAGCTCGATGATGCGGTCGTTGTGTACGATGACCAGAGCGTCGACTTTCTCGCGCAATCTGCTGATGCCCTCGGTCGCCTGCCGAATGCGCTTCGGCCCCTCCCAGCTGAAAGGATACGTAACGATCGCGACGACCAGCGCGCCGACCTTTTCCTTGGCGATGCCGGCGATCACGGGAGCAGCGCCCGTACCGGTCCCGCCGCCCATACCGGCGGTGATGAAGACCATGTCGGCTCCTTCAAGAAGGTTCGTGATCTCCTCTTCAGACTCCTGAGCCGCTTCCTGTCCCACGCTGGGATTCGCACCGGCGCCCCGCCCCTTGGTCAGATTGCGTCCCAGGATCAGTTTCGACGAGGCTTCCGAAAGCCGCAGCGCCGCAACGTCAGTATTGCCGGCAATAAAATCCACATCATCAATGCCGCTGCGAATGATCGTATTCAGCGCGTTGCCGCCGGCGCCGCCGACACCTATAACCTTGATAACTTCTCGAGGAACTAACGCACTGATATCGTCATCCTCAAGGGGTGCATCGTTGGTGATCGAGAAGATCTCGCTGTCGTCCATGGAACCGGTCCTCCTTAGAATAATTCTCTGAAAAGTTCTTTCGCATTGCGGGCAAAGGCTTTAAGGGGCGACTGAGAAGGTCTTCTTGCACCTTTCATTCTCTTAGAAGATTTGCCGGGGGCAATGTTTTTGAAGATCGACATAGGCGCTTCCACGTATACGAAGGGATTCTTTCTCCTTTCCATCAGATACACGATGATCCCCGATACGGCACTGTAGCGGCAGTCATTGCGTCCTCGCTGCATCTCCTCCCGAAGCACGGGCACGCCGACTCGCACGGATGTTCCCAAATAAGAATCAGCAAACGGAACGATACCTTTGGTCATCACGACGCCGCCCGTCAGAATCACATCAGTGGGAAGCCCTGCTTTTTGGATAGCCTTGAGACTGGGAACGACGCTGTCGGCAAAAAGTTCGTCCAGACGGCTCGCAATGATCTCCCCCACTTCCTCCTTGCCGAGTTCACGCTTCCGGCCGCGGTGTTCCACTGTCAGCGATCCGTCTGTTTCCGCCTTCGGATCCACGTCAATATCCTTTTTCAGCTCTTCCGCAATCGCAAAGGGAATTTTCATGACGCAGGAAATGTCGTTGGTAATATGATCGCCGCCAACGGGAATCTCCGCGGCGTGGATCATACGTCCTTCGGAAAAGATCGACACGCTCGTCGTTCCGCCGCCGATCGCCACAAGGGAAGCGCCCATCGACCGCTCGTCGACACTCAGCGTTCCCAAAGCTTCGGCGACAGGTTTCAGAACAAGACCGACTACAGAGACTCCCGCTTTTTCCACACAGTTTACCACATTTTGCGCTACGGTAGTAGGGATTACGAGCGCCGTCAGTTCGACCTCCAGACGGATGCCCGTCATCTCCAAAGGGTTGTCGATCCCGCTGTTCCCGTCGATAGCATATTTGATGGGAATTGAATGAAGACAGCAGCTGCTCGGCGGCAGCTGGAGCTCGCTCAATGCCGTCTCGATGACCCGTTCGATGTCTTCGGCCATGATCTGGCGCGGCGAACGTCCCAGGGAAATCTTTCCCTTCAGTACGTGGCATTTTACGTCGATGCCGCTGAAAGCGACCACAGCACGGCTGATCTTTATACCGCTGAGCATAGATTCGGCATCGGCGATAGCGTCGGAGACCGAACTGACCGCCTGATCGAGATTGACGATCATGCCTTTGCGCAGACCTCGGGAAGGCGCCTGTCCTATGCCTATGATCTGCGCTTTATCGGGATTTTCCGGCGCTCGTTCGGCAACTGCCACGGCTATTTTCTTCGTACCGAGATCAAGTCCCACCAGGATGTCAGAATCTCTGCCCATGAATTCTCTCTCCTTTGCCCTCAAACATCATTCAGGGATGACGCTGTTCTTCTTAATAATTATTTTATCCTCGTACGTCGCGTCGATCGACGTTTTTTGTTCCGGTTTCGCGCCAGTCAATTCTCTCACGACGATGAGACTTTTTTCAAGATGAGACACTTTTCCAATAAAAGACGACTGGCTTTTTGTCCTCATGTTTTCAAAAACACAGGCGATCACATCTTCTCCGCCGCGGCGGAGCAGTTCAATGTCGGAAGCTTTCAGGTCCTTCTGGGAAAGCAGGGTCTGCTGCAGTGAATCAAGCCATTGATACGAAACCGTCAAATGAGTAACTCCGTTGAGTCCCAGATCCTCAAGCAAGGGGAACGAATTCCCCACCCGAAGTTCAGGGAGCTGCGGAATTTCCGCAGTCAGCACCTTCTCCCACAGATCGCGGCGCCATGCCGCGCCGTCCTGCGCGATAAGATACTCGGCATGCTGCCAGACGATTTTCATGGCCGGAACAAAGGGGACCGCGGTCAGCTTCAGAGCGCCGCGAAAGGGGTTCCACTGCGTTTCTATCGTAAAGGGGTACTGTCGCTCATAGCTTTTGAGTTCGCTTTTTGCCAGAAGCCATGCCGGATGAAAATTCAGGAACGACTCGCTCCAATCGCGCAGATTCGTCTCGAACTCGGCCGAAAAATTCTCCACCTGCAACGACTTCAGATGAAAGGGTTGAAAATGATCGTTCAGGCACAGGAAAGATCCCGTTAAAAAAGAGTATAGGCACCACCGCAATCTTTTCCCCATTGCCCGCCCCCATAAAATTTAAGACGTCAAAGAGCCGACGCGAAACCCCTGTTCAACTCCTGAACGACCAGATCTCCAATCACACAGACATCGCCCGCTCCTTCAGTCAGGACCAAGTCGCCGGGACGAACCAACGACAGGACTCTTTCAGCGGCTTCAACTTTATTCTGAGCGAGGACACAGTTTCCGCCGCGTCTGGCCACTGTGGCGCCGATCAGTTCGGACGACACGCCGGGAATCGGTTGCTCGTCCGCCGCATAGATCGGCAGCAGCACGACCTGGGGCACGCTGGCCAGCACTTCTGCGAAACGATCGAAAAGAGCCTGGGTCCGCGTGTAGCGATGAGGCTGAAATATCAACAGGATTCGACGGTCAGGGTACATAAGCCTGACCGCATTCAGCGTTGCCTCAATCTCGCGGGGATGGTGTCCATAGTCGTCGTATACCAGGATATTGCCAGGACACATGGCGCGCAGCTGAAGACGCCGCTTCGCCCCGTGAAACATCCTCATGGCCTTTTGAATGATATCGAAAGAAACTCCCAATTCATGAGCGACGCCGCACGCCGCAAGCGAATCGAGAACGTTATGTTCGCCGGAAATCGCCAGCTCAATGGTTCCCATTTTCCGGCCCTTCGCATGGAAAGTGTAGTTCAAACCGCCGCCGCAATGATACTGGATATCCGCAGCGTAAAAATCGAACGAAGGGTCGCGCCCGAAAAGATACACGCGCTTCTTCAAATCGTCCGGAAGCGCTTCGATCACCCTTTTAACTCCGACATCTTCCCCGCACAGGAAAAGCTTGCCACCTTCCTTGGTGTTGCAGAGGAAACGGCCAAAAGCGTCGATGACGGCCTGAAGATCGGGATACTGATTCACGTGGTCCCAATCGACGTTGGTCACGACGGAGTAAAGAGGATGGAAATACTCAAAAGACTCGTCGCTTTCGTCAAGCTCGGCGACCATATACTCCCCCATGCCGAGCTTGGCGTTGCATCCGATGTCACAAAGTTCACCGCCAACCGCAATGGTAGGCTGCATGTCGGCCTGCTCAAGGATATAGCTGATCAGCGAAGTCGTCGTCGTTTTGCCATGGGTTCCGGCCACGCCGATGCCGCGTTTGGAGTCGAAAAGAAGGCTCAGCAGCTCGGCCCGCTGCAGCACAGGGATCTCTTTCCTGCGCGCCTCGGCCAGCTCGGGATTGGACGCGGGAATAGCGCTGCTGTACGCCAGCAAATCGACTCTGCATTCATCCAAATGGTGCACGTCGTGTCCGTAAAGGATTTTTACGCCGGCTTTCTCCAGCTTTTCGACGTAAGCCGTGCGTCCCATATCGCAACCGCTGACATTGAAGCCCAACTCGTGGAAAAGCAGTGCCAGCCCGCTCATCCCCGCTCCGCCAACACCCATAAGGTGGATGTTCTTGATACTGCCCAGATCTATTTTTTTTCGACTCACGTGGGATTCCCCTTTCAAACTGTGAGGCTGCGCAAGGCTTCATAAAGTTTTACCGCGCCTGCACTCAGATCCTCACAGCTCACGCGCCGCTCTGCGACAGACTGCAAGGCCGCGCGAAACTGCTCCTGTGAAGAGCCTTCCAAAAAGACGGGGGCTCCCGTCAATTTGGAGAAATATTGGGCATTGCTCAACTGGTGCTGTCCAACGGCTTTTAACCACGGCACGACGAGCACCGGAATTCCCAGAGCCCGAAGCTCTGCCAGCGTCGAAGCTCCGGCCCGACAGACGATCATGTCCGCGGCAGAAAACACCGTCGTCATGTCCCAGCAGGCTTCATGAACCAGCGCTTCAGGGAAAGGACGATCTTCGGCTTTGATGCCCATGCACAGGACTTTACAACTCGTTGATTTTATCATATTTTGTGCGTCTTGCAGCACTTTTCTCAGGCCGCCGCTCCCCAGAGAGCCGCCCAAAATAATAATCAATTTCTCGTCATCCCTCAAAAACGTCCCCAGCAGCCGTTTCTGAGCGTCCTTTTTATCGATCAGACGGATCTCGCGCAACGGCATCCCCGTCACAATCTTTTTTGCCGTGTCCAGTCCCTTGCAGTCTTCCCAGGCACAAGCGACAGGAATACCGCATCTGGCCGCAAAACGGGTGACTTTCCCCGCCACAGTGTTCTGTTCATGCATGAGCACGGGAACATGGAGGCAACGCGCCGCCAGCAAGACGGGCATCGAAAGATAACCGCCGAACAGCACACAACGGTCGATCCGTTCTTTCTTTAAAATCGCGCGCGCCTCGAAAAAAGAACTGAAAAGGTGTTTCCAGCGCGTCAGCGAACGCAGGCCGGACACGCCCAAAGGAGAACCTTCCAGCGGCAATCTTTGAGGAACTACGCCATGAGCCTTATAAATTTCATCTTCCAGCGGACGGCTGCCCGAGAGCCAAATGACCGACTCCCCCCGCTTCTGCAGCCACAGGCCGAAAGCAATGGACGGGATGATATGACCGCCGGTCCCCCCGGCCGCCAATAGGATTCTGTACGTCACGTCACCGTCCTCCTCTACGCGTCTTCTATCGGTTCTTTGATCAGTCTGATCAGCAAACCGATCCTTGCCCACATGAATACCAGCGAGGTGCCTCCGTAACTGATAAACGGCAGAGGCATGCCTGTCAGAGGGATCAGTTTCATGACGCCGCCCAGATTGATGAAAAACGGCAACAGTACCGCGACGCAGCATCCCCAAATGAGAATACGCCGTTCCGGCGTCGCTTTTCTGTATGCGGCATAGACGCGCAGCGTCCAAAACACAAACAGAAGAAAAACGCTCATCGTGCCGACAAGCCCCAACTGTTCCCCGAGAGCAGGGAAAATAAAATCGTTATGCACTTCCGGCAAGAACTGCTGGCTCCGCCCAAGCCCGATGCCCCATATTCGCCCGTTGGCAAAAGCGATCAGTCCCTGAATAACCTGATAACCGGAACCCAGCGGATCGGTCCAGGGATCGAGCCATGTTTCGATCCGCTCGGCGCGATATCCATAATTCGCCATGTACCATAGCACCGGAGACGCGGCAATTCCCGTGACCAATGGCAACAGAATGCCGTACCGTTCGATGAAAAGAGCGCCGACGATGCCCACGAGCAGCAGCAGACCGCCAAAGTCAGGTTGTTTCATGATGATCAGGGCAAAGGGAGCAAACAGGATGCCGCTGAGGATCAGCGCTTTCCACATGCCGTCCACCCGCATGTAGACTTTGGCAAGATGGATCATCATCACAAAGCTCACGACTTCCAACGGCTGGAAGTTGACCGGACCGAGGCGGATCCAGCGGGAAGCCCCTTTGACGACGACTTTCAACGGAGAAAAGACCGTCATCGCCAGCAGCCCAAAGGCCACGGCCAGCAAAAAAACGCTGTGTCTCGACCAGAAACTCAGCGGCACCTGCGTCACCACGATAAATCCCGTCAAAGCTACCATGAGCCACAGCGCCTGCTTCAATCCCGGCGAAGAAAGATCCCAGCCCGTCATCGACGAGACTACAACAACGCCTAACGTGGAAAGGATCAAGGGCACAATCCAAAGCCCAAAAACGCTCCCGCCGCCGGCGTCGCGGTTATAAAACCGCGAATCCCTTATCTGGTTAGAACAGTGTTCTGACGAGTTGGGCAAAATGATCTCCCCGTTCTTCATAACTATGATACATGTCCCAGCTTGTGCAGGCGGGAGAAAGAAGGACTTTATCGCCGGGACCGGCAAGTTCCGAGGCTTTCTTCACGGCCTCGCCCATATCCTTCGCCCGCACGGCGTGTCGGTAACCGGCAGACCGCAGCGCCGCAAAAATTTTTTCGGCTTCGGAACCGATCACAATCGCGGCAAACGTCTCTTCGCACACGACGCGGGCAAGTTCATCATAGCGTTCGCCCTTGCCCTGGCCGCCAAGGATGACGAGTTTGCGGCCGCTGATGCTGTGCAAAGCCGCGATCACAGCGGCCACGTTGGTCCCTTTGGAATCGTCGATGTAAAGGACGCCATTGTGTTCGCCCACCGGTTCACAGCGATGATGGAGGACTTCGAAACTGGCAAGTCCCGCGGAGGGATCGACGTCGCGAAACGCAAGCGCTACGGCGGCACAAGACATGGCGGCATTTTCCAAATTATGGGCGCCGAGCAGTTTCAATGAGCTTTTACGGAACAACAGGCGGCGTCTTTCGCGATCGACCAGAAGCACATCGCTGTCGTCCATGTCGATCCTCAAATTGCCGCGTCCCAACGCACAAACGGTGCGTCCCGCCGGGACGCGGAACGCGTCGACGTCATGCGTCACCGCGTAGCACTCCCCCTGACGGGGCAGAAAGATCTTGCACTTGTCGCTTTTGTAGCTCTCGTAACTGCCATGCCAATCAAGATGGTCAGGGGCCAGATTCGTCAGGACGGCAACGTCCGGCCTGAGCTGCGTGTTCCAGTGCAGCTGAAAACTGCTCAGCTCCATCACGATTGCATCATAGCTTCTGTCCGCATGAGCCGCCAGGGGATCGCCGATGTTCCCCACGGAGACGGCATTCAGACCGCAACTTTGCAACAGGTGGGCGATCAGCGCCGTGCAGGTCGTTTTGCCGTTTGTCCCCGTCACGGCGATGATCTTTCCTTTCAGGAACGGGGCGAGAAGGTCGAGCTCTCCCTGCACAGGCACGTTTTTTGCGCGGGCCATCGACACCGCATCCGATTTTTCCGAGACGCCCGAGCTCACGACCATCAGGTCGCACTCGCAGCATCTGGGCGTATGGCCGCCGGTTTCCCATTGGATCCGCGTCTTGCTGAAAAGCTCCTGCGTCTCGCGGGGGATCTCCGCCCGATGATCGGTCACGAAAACACCGGCGCCGCGGCTGGCCGCCCAGAGCGCCAGAGCCCTTCCGCTCACGCCGGCGCCGACGACGGTGATCTTATGAACCATCTAAACTCCTCCTTCCGCCGCGCCCGAAAAGACCAAACGCACGGTAGCGACGTCGCGCTCAACGAAAATCGATCACGGCATAAAAAAGAACGCCACGGACTGCGCCGCCGCGGCGCACAGCAGCGAACAAAGCGTATGGACCAGCAAAAAACGGACGACGATGCGGTCTTCGGGCCAGCCCAACAGTTGAAAATGATGGTGAAGGGGACTCATTCTAAAAACGCGCCGGCCCCAACCATGAATGGCGATCAGCTGGATCACGACCGACAGCATCTCAATGCCGAATCCCGTTCCCGCGGGGATCAGGACCAACACGCCGCCAGCGCCCATAAAAGCGCAGGAAGCCATCAGCCCGGCCAAAAAATGTGCTCCCGCGTCGCCCATGAAGACCTGAGCGGGATGACAGTTATGCCATAGGAATCCCAAAGCGACGGCCAATCCCGTCAGAGATCCCAGGTAAGGTTCCGGCGAGAGCGACGCCAAAACGACGAAAGTCACGACGCTTGCCCCCGCCGCCAGACCGTCCAGACCGTCGGTCACGTTCACCGAATTCTGAATGCCCACGGCGAAAAACAGCGCCAGAGGCCAGATCCAGCCGCCGATCGAAAAGCCCCAGAACAGAGCGGGAACTTTGCCGTCCAATGCCAGAAGGATGAACCACAGCCCCGTCGTCGTCGCCTGCAGAGCGAACTTTTGCAGGCTGCGCAGCCCCTCGCTGGAACTGTTTTTGAACTTCAACATGTCGTCGCATAAGCCGACCATAGCGGAAAGGATCGGATACGACCAGAAGATCACGCCGGCGCGATCGCCCCGAATCATGTGAGTCAGCAAAAGCCCTGAACCGATCAGCAAAAATACCACGCCGCCCGCCGCAGGAACTTTCGCCTTGATCTTCTCGTCGATATGCGTTCCATAAGCCTTCTGCACCTGAGACACGTGACGGCGCCGCATCCAGTCGATCCACGAATGCTGCGCGGCGACCTCACAGAAGAAAATCACGAAAAGAAGGATCAGCGAATGAGGAGCCAGAAGAGTCATCATAGTTCGAGCGCCCTCACCACGCGCTCAAGATGATTGCCGCGCGATCCCTTGACGAGAATCACGTCGCCTTCGCCGGGGCGCGTTCCATCCACCGCCTCGATCAGCGCATCGATGGAGTCGTAGTAATAATCCGCCGTCCCATCGACGTTCTTCCATTCCTCGCCGAAGAGATACAGCAGGTCGCTGACGTGAAGCGCCCGCTCAAAGATCCTGCCATGTTCCGAAACCGACGCCGTTCCCAGCTCCAACATTTCGCCGAGGATCAAAAAGCGGCGCCCGGGGATGTCGGCCGAGTCCATGGCAGCCAGAGACGCTTTCACGGCCGCCGGGCTGGCATTGTAACACTCGTCGAGAATCGCCGCGCCGCTTTCGGACAGGCGGATCTCTCCGCGCCCGGCGCTGTTGCGGCACTTGGGCAAAGACGCCGCGATCTCGCGGCTGGAAAGCCCCGCACGCCCCGCGATGGCGATGGCGCAGCAGAGCGGATAGAGCTGATGTACGCCGGCCAACGGCAGAGAAAGGTTGAATGACAAACCGTCCAGCCCCGTCAGGATCGCGCGCACCGTAAAATGATCTTTTTCCCAGCTCAATCGCTCGCGGGCAAAGAGCACTTCGCCGCGGCGTCCGAAACGGATCACTTCCGGCAGTCTCAGTTCTTCGGCGCGTCTGCAAAGCATTCCGTTGTCGCCGTTGATCACGGCGCAGCGCAGATTTTTCGACGCCAAGATCTCCGATTTGGCCTGAAGCACGCCTTCAAGGGAAGCGAAACTTTCCAGATGCGCCGGAGCCACCTCGGTGATCGCGGCGATCGTGGGCGGCAGATAATTCACCATCGCGGCGATTTCCCCGTGGTGATTGGCGCCCATTTCCAGCAGCATGATTTCCGTGTCTGCCGGCGCGGCCAGCACCGTCACGGCGCAGCCGATGAGCGTATTATAGTTGCCTCCGGCGGCGTGAAGTTTGAAATAATCTTCCAAAAGAGCTTTCGTATCGTTCTTCGCCGAAGTTTTGCCGACGCTGCCCGTGATCGCGATCGTTTCGCGCAGATGCTCCAGCGACCTCAGATAGGCCGAAGCCAAAGAGGCAAGGCCGTATTCGCAGCGTTCCGGCGTCAGAACAAAAGCGCACTGGGGATACAGCGAACTCCATTCATCCCGATAGGAGCCAGCCTCGCAGACGATCAGCGAAGCTCCTTTGGCGAGCACGTCGGGAATGAAGCGGTGCCCGTCGACCTTGGCGCCGTGAAGCGCCACAAATCCTTCGCCTTTTTGCGTTTCGCGGCTGTCTACCCGAATGATCAGAGGCAGCTCGGGGTCGGCGCCTTTCACCGTCACGCCGGCCTGCGACGCTAATCGACTCAATCTCACCGGATCTTCACGCCCCTCTCGACAGCCCAGCCCTCGACGACCGACTGGTCGCTGTAAGGATATTTGACGCCGTTGATTTCCAGATACGGCTCCGGCCCCTTGCCGGAGAGCACTAACAGATCGCCGCGGCGGCACCAGTCCAGGGCCTTGCGGATCGCCGCGTCGCGAGGCAGCTCGACGGACCAGCAATCGTCGGCGCGGACTTCCTTGATGCCCGCCACGATCTGCTCGGCGATCTTGACGGGATCTTCCGTGCGCGGGTTGTCCATGGTGACGAAGATCCGGTCGGCTTTCTGCGCCGCCGCCCGTCCCAGCAGCGGACGATGCCCGGCGAAACGATCGCCGCCGTGCCCGAAGAGGCTGACGAGCCGGCCTTCGGTCAACGGGCGCAGCGTCTCCAGCAACGCTTTCAGCGAATCGGCCGTGTGCGCGTAATCGACGATGACGCGCACGCCGTTGTCGAGATTCAGGCGTTCCATGCGTCCGGGCACCTGAGGCATGAGAGCCAGGCCTTCGGCGACCTTTCTTTCGTCGCAGCCCTCGGCTAAACAGACGGCCGCCGCGCCAAGCGCGTTTTCCACGTTGTATCGTCCCGAAAGCGGGATACGGACGCGGCCCATCTTGCGCCCGTCGAGGAGCAGATCGAACTCGCTCCCGTCGATGTCGAGTTTTACGTTCGTCCCTTGGAGGCGGGCCGGAGATTCGAGCGCCCAGGTCATGGCCTTCGGAAATTCGGCCACAAGACGGCGGCCGTATTCGCTGGCGACGTTCGGCGCCACGGCCGCGCCCGGCTTGAGGTATTTGCGGAACAGCGCCGCTTTGGCTTCGTAGTAGTTCTCCATCGTCCCGTGAAAGTCGAGATGTTCGGGCGTCAGATTGGTGAACACGGCGCCGTCGTAGACGCACCCGCTCAGACGTCCCTGCACGATGCCGTGCGAAGAGCACTCCATGGAACAGGCCTGGCAGCCGTTGTCGATCATTCTCTTCAAAAACTGCTGGATCTCGCTGCCTTCGGGCGTAGTTCGATCGGCCAGCTCTACCGTAGCGCCGTCGTCGTAAACGATCGTTCCCAGCAGGCCGCATTTGACGCCGCAGTTTTGCAGAATGCTGCGCATCATATAGCTGGTGGTGCTTTTGCCCTGAGTGCCCGTGACGGCGAACATTTTCATCTTTTCAGACGGCTCTTCGTTCAAAGCCGCGGCGAGATACCCCATCGCCGACCGGACGTCGGTTACCTGGATCCAGGGGATCGGCAGCCCCGGCTCGGGACGCTGGATCAAAAGATACGACACGCCGGCTTTCAGCGCCTGCTCGATAAAACGATGTCCGTCGGCATGAAGCCCTACGACGCAGGCAAAAATATCTCCCGGGCCGACGGTCCGGGAGTCGCTTTTCAGGGTACAGTCCGCCGGTATTTTGTTCCAGTCACCGCCGATATCTGTCAGAAGCCCAGCATTTTTCAGATCTTCAAGTCCTCTTTTCAATCGCCGATCCATGGTCACGCACTCCTCTTACTTGACGCCGACGCCCTTCAGACGTTCCACTTCGTCGACAATTTTTTTGAAAACCGAACCGGCAACGGGACCGCCGTAGTACAGGCTGCCCGTCACGTCGCCGAAAACGATCAGCATGGTATACTGGGGATCGTTCGCGGGCCAGAAGCCGATCATGGACGAATTGTAAAGCCCTTTGACATACTTCCCGTTCCGGGCGACCTGAGCGGTGCCGGTTTTTCCGGCCACGTGGACCAGTTCGCTGTCGGCCGGTTTACCTGTGCCGCTGACCACGACCTGGCGCAGGACGCCGCGAAGCCATTTGGAATTTCGCGGCGAAACGACGCGGTTCACCTCCATCGGCTCGGAGTGATACACCTGATGCCCCTCGCCGTCGACGGCCGACCGCACCAAGTAGGGGCGAACGAGGATACCGTCGTTGACGATGGCGTTAAAAGCCGTGACGAGCTGAAGCGGCGTCACCGCGAATCCCTGCCCGATGGCGACGTTTGCGGGAGTGATCCCGTACCATTTATCGGCCGTCGGCAGCAGCCCCATTTCCTCACCGTTCAGTTTGATGCCCGTGCGGGAACCGATCCCCCAAGAGCGCATCTCTTCATAGGTGCTGAAGGGGGGCATTTTCATACCGATCTGGGCCATGCCCACGTTCGACGATTTCTCGATGATCTGCGCTACCTTCATGACGCCGTTGTCCCTTGGATGGGAATCGCTGATATAACCGTCGGCCACCTTCAGATGCGCGGGACAACGGAACGAGTCGCTCTGTTTCACCCGTCCCTGTTCGAGCGCCATGGCGACCATGATGGGCTTGAAGGTCGAACCCGGTTCGTACACCCGGTTTACGGCATTGTTGCTCAAAGCCTTCAGATTCTTAAAGGTAGAACGATTGTTTGAATCGAAAACGGGATAGCTGGCCATGGCCTTGACGGCGCCGGTCCTCGTTTCCAGACAAATTCCCGCCGCCCAGGGAGCCTTGATCTCGGCGGCCTGAGCGCCAAGA
Source organism: Pyramidobacter sp. CG50-2 (assembly GCF_003612005.1). Lineage (NCBI taxonomy): Bacteria > Thermotogati > Synergistota > Synergistia > Synergistales > Dethiosulfovibrionaceae > Pyramidobacter > Pyramidobacter sp. CG50-2. The sequence goes on along the minus strand of NZ_RAWT01000005.1, from coordinate 37,891 downwards.
AAGCGTTCTACCGCGTACTGAATTTCAGAGTCGATGGTCAAATACAGCCCCTGGGTGTCGTTGCGGTTTCTCGATTCCCGTTTCATGCCCGCAGCGACCGAGGCGCCGCGGTACCCCGTGTGCATTTTTTCTGGCACCACCAGCGTGCCGTTCCACATCAGCTCGATGCCGGCAAGCCCCCAGCCGTCCTGATCGCAAAATCCCAGCAGGTGGGAAAGCATATTCCCTTTCGGGTAGATCCGTTTGCGTTCCTCTCTGATGTAAAATCCCTTGCCGCAGTTCTTTACGATCTCTTCCGCTTCGCTGCGCTCGAGATAACGTTTGATCCAATAAAAACGGCGGTCCAATTTCTCCCCCAGAGCCTGAACTTTCTCCTTACCGATATAAGGCGTCAGATTACTGAGGCTTCCGGGCTCAAAGCCTTCCACTCCCGGATCGAGGAACACGCTGTACATCGTAATGGAGAGAGCCAGCGGCTCGCCGCGGCCGTCGTAAATGCTGCCCCGGTCCATCGCCTTGCGCTCGCTCTGCTGATACTGCTTGGCGAGCTGCTCGACCGCCCGCCGGTCCGGGTAAATATGGACCCTCACCAGCGCGCCCAGATACCAGGCCATCACGAGAAAGACGAGACACCATTGAATTTTTCTGCGTCTGGGCTCTTTCTCCGTTTCATTCGTTCCCCATTCCGGCATTTTTCCGCATCACCCGTTTTTTGTCACAAACGATCCATCATCAATTGGGCAATCTTATTCCCGAATTGGTCAAAGAAGCAGACATCGTGCCGCCAGAACGTCCCACACCATCCAGACGGACAGCCCCCGCCAGATGGACCTGGGTCATCCCGAGCTGACGGGCCGCATAGGTATGAATCGCACGGGGCGACATCATGGCCGCCGCTTCGCGCTCCAGATCGCGGCATTCTTTTTCGCACGTTTCCAGCTGTCCCTGAACTACAGAGATGGCGTCGTCCATCCGCTGAGAATCGTTCCTCAGCATCGACAGAAGCCCCAGACACATGATCGAAGTGATGAAGAACGTCACCAACGCCTGTCCAAACTTTCCGGAATTCCTTCTCGAATATCTCACACCTTGCGCCATGGTCCGATCCGCCCTTCCGCCTTATTCGGCATATCTTTCTTGAAAAAACCGCGAAGCCGTGCGCTGCGCGACTTCGGATTGCGTTCTATCTCCTCGTCGTCCGGAACCTGTCCCTTTCGCGGCTCCGGAACGCCTTTTCCCTCTTCGCTCCATTCTTTGAACCGCCGCTTGACGATGCGATCCTCCAGCGAGTGATACGTCACGACGAGCAGACGTCCTCCCTGAGCCAAGAGCGAAAACGCCTCGTTCAATCCCTGTTCCAGCGCGCCCAGTTCGTCGTTCACCGCGATCCTCAGGGCCTGGAACACCTTCCGCGCCGGATGCCCGTTCATTTTCCGCATTACCGGAGCGGGGATCCCCCGGCGGATCACTTCCACCAGTCCCGCCGTGGTCGTTATCGGCCTTTTCAGCCGTTCCTTGACGATCTCGCCGGCAATGCTCCAGGCAAAACGTTCTTCGCCGTATTTCCTGAAAATCTCCGCCAGAGCTTCCCGTGAAATACCGTTCACCAATTCCGCCGCCGAGAGAGTTCCCGCAGCGGGATCCATCCTCATATCCAGCGGCCCGTCCTCGCGGAACGAAAAACCGCGCCGGCCGTCGGCCAGCTGCATATTCGACACGCCCAGATCGAGCACCACACAGTCAACCGCACAGATCCCGGCGGATACGCACAGTTCCTTCATATTTCGAAAGTCTCCGTCGAGAGCCAGAAAACGCTCCCCAAAAGGAGCCAGCCGCCGGCAGGCAATGTCTCGCGCCTGTTCGTCGCGATCGATGCCGACGACCCGCCACCGGGAGGAGCGCTTTAAAAACGCCTCCGAATAACCGCCCAGTCCCAACGTGCCGTCAACGATCAACGCGTCGGCTTTGAGGTCCATGCACTCGACGACTTTCGTCAGGAGCACGGGGACATGTTCAAACTCCAAGGTCCGCCACCCCTTCGGCCAGGGAGGTGAAATTCTCCAGCATCTCGTCATTGCTGGCGGACCATTTCTCGCTGTTCCAGATTTCCAAATGATCATTGACGCCATTGACGACGACCGCGTCGCTTAACTGCGCGTATTTGCGCAGCTTGACGGAAAGAAGGATGCGTCCCTGTCCGTCCACGGGGAGTTCCTCCGCCGCGCCGAGAAGCGTGCGCATAAACTGACGGGCCTGCCCCTTGGTGAACGGCAGAGACTGAAGCTTTTGCAGATATACGCTCCATGCGTCCATGGGGTAGACGGCAAGACAGTTGTCGAGGCCCACCGTGCAGACCACGGTGTCCCCGATCTGGGAACGAAACTTCGCCGGCATGACGAGTCGCCCCTTGTTGTCTATGCGATGGTCATAGCTTCCCATGAACATGTCCATTTTTCCCCACTTTCTACCACTTTATTCCACCACGGCCAGAATATCGTTTTTTTGGAAGAGGGTCAATAAGCTGAAAGATCCTATCAATCGTAGCAAAATGAACCTTTGGTACAATTGTTTACGATTTAAACATCCAACAAAAAAAAGGATGACACGCCGAAAGCAAAAAAATTGGATCTTCCCCCATCCAGGGAAGATCCACAATGAATTGTCTAAATTGTAGAATTACTAATTACAAAAATAATACAGATAATTCAAAATATTATCCGCCCGACGCAGAACTTCTCAGACGGGTCATGCTTTGAGGAAATGACGGAGTGGCCCGTAAGCCGGGTTCTGTCTGGGATAGTCATTTATCTAGAACATGCATTGCTGCATGTCTCGAGCGATCTGTACCCGGAGGTCAGCGGGCAGCCTCGGCCCTCCCTATTCGATCTTGCTCCAGACGGGGTTTGCCAGGCACGACAGTCGCCTGTCGTCCGGTGGGCTCTTACCCCACCCTTTCACCTTGACCCGGTGCGGAAACCGGGCGGTCTGCTCTCTGTTGCACTTTCCTGTGGCTCGCGCCAACTGGACGTTATCCAGCGTCTTGCCCTGTGGAGCCCGGACTTTCCTCTCCCGTTTGCACGGCAGCGACTATCAGGACCACTCCGGTTCTGAAGTATATCATCGTTTCGTGCCCGCGTCACGCTGCAGTTTTCCGCCAGCGACTTCCCGCGGCGCTCTTGCCGCGGGAAGTCCGACGACGGAAACCATTTCGCTGAAGCCCCGGTTCTCATAACACAGGCGGCACTTGACTTGATACAGATCTTTGATTCATACTATGTCTCAGTTGGAAGATCGAACCTCGCGGCGCTTCGTATGTGAATGCGTTTTATCAAGAAACAGTGTCGGGTTTTTGATTGAAAATCAGCATCAGTCCACGTTCTCGCTGGCACGCATCGCCTCTATCGTTTTGCCGATCAGTTCGTCGAGTTCCCAACCCAGCATTTCGGCTCCCTGACGGATCACGTCACGTGAACAGCCAGCGGCGAAGCTTTTGTCCTTGAATTTTTTCTTCACGGACTTCACTTCAAGATCGCCGACGCTCTTGGAGGGACGCATGACCGCCACAGCGCCGATCAGACCGGTCAGTTCGTCGGCAGCGAAGAGAATTTTTTCCATCTGGTGCTCCGGTTGGACCGCAATCCCCGTCAGACCGAAACCATGGCTGGTCGTCGCATGGATTACGCGTTCGTCGACGCCGCGCTCGCGCATGATCTCTTCTTCTTTGACACAGTGCTGCTCCGGATATTTTTCGAAGTCAAGATCATGAAGAATCCCCACCGTCTGCCAAAAGTCGGCCTCATCGCCGAACCCCTGATCGACGGCGAACCAGCGCATCACGTCGCCGACGATGCGGCCATGTTTGAGATGAAACTCCCCGTTGTTGTACTCTTTCAACAGTTCATAGGCTTCCTGCGGTGTCGGTGTCATCGCCTCACAACCTCCCCTGAAAATTTTCGGATAAAAGAGCCGCCCCGCGGTGGCATGTTTTTTATTGTACTCTTTTGCACGGTGCGAATCAAACCGGCGCGTTCCATTTTAATCCGACGAGAGACCGCCCCTCCAATGAAGGTCATACGTCGTTGCGCAGGAGGAAAATCACATGCTCATCGTTCATCCTCTGGAACCTGTTTTCGACGCCTCATCCCGCGTTTTGCTCCTCGGCACCATGCCCTCGCCGAAATCGCGGGAGGCCGGGTTCTATTACGCCCATCCGCAGAACCGTTTCTGGAAGGTTCTGGCGGCGCTTTTCAAGAGCGAGGTCCCTTTCGGCCGGGAGGCTCGGCGAGAGTTCGTCCTGCGCCGTCGTATCGCGCTGTGGGACGTGCTGCGCTCGTGCAAGATCGAAGGCGCCAGCGACGCCTCGATCAAGCGCCCGGTGCCCAACGATCTATCGGTCGTTCTCGATCGCGCCCCGATTCAGGCCATTTTCTGCACTGGCACAAAATCAGCCGCTTTCTACCGCAAATTGATCGAACCGGTTACGGGGCATCCGGCAACAACGTTGCCCTCCACCAGCCCCGCCAACTGCGCCGTATCCTTCGAACGGCTTTGCGCCGCCTACGGCGCCATCCTTCCCTGGCTGTAGGCGCGCGCTCGCACAAGAGAAAAGCGGACGGAAGGCCCCAGTGCCTTCCGTCCGCTTTTATGCCGTCGTCTTACGAAGCTGCGCTTTTCTTCGCCTCAAGCGCAGCCAGCAGGGGCAGGAGCTTTTCCAGCTCCCCCATGCCTTCGATGTCGCCGTCGAGCATCGGCAGCTGCACGACGCCATACTTTCCGAACTCCTTTTGGATCTGTTCGAGATATTGAGCCTGCTGAGCTCTTCTTTTCTCGAAAAAACTCCCCGCTTCCGGCGGCATGACGCGGTTGACGATCAGCGGCCCCACGGCGATTTCGAATTCGTTCATCAGGGCCACGGCCCGCTCCGTCTCGAGGACTGCCAATTTCTCGGCGTTGAGTACAAAGTGGAAGGTCGTCAGTTCGTGATCGGTCAACAAATCGCGGGCACGCTGAAAACGGTCGCGGCGGCGAGTCAGCAGATCGAAGACGGGATCTTCTTTCAGTTTCTCGAGCAGGTCGCGTTCGTAATGGGAGGCCAAGCGCATCATGTCCATAGCCTTGCGGCGTTTTTCCAGCAGATGTTCCATCCACATGCCAAGCACCTCGGGCAGCGTCAACAGGCGCAGCGTATGCCCGGTGGGGGCCGTATCGAAAACGATCGCGTCGTATTTCTCCCCCGCGCGCTCCATCAGATCGACAAAACAATCAAAGATCGCAGATTCCTCCGAACCGGGAGACACATAAGCGATGCGCAGCTGTTTGTCGATCTCCTCCACAATTGCGGGACTGACGATCTGACGCATCTGTTCGCGAATGCCTTCCATGTATTTCTTCGCTTCGAGCGCAGCGTCGATCTCCAGTCCCCAGAGATTTTCCTCGAGCTTGACCACAGAGCTGCCGATTCCGGTGCCAAACGCATCGGCCAGGGAATGAGCCGGATCGGTGGACACCGCCAGCGTACGCACGCCTTGGCGAGCCAGATGAAGCGCATAAGCCGACGAACACGTCGTCTTGCCGGTACCGCCCTTGCCGCCGAAGAATGTGAACCGTTTATAAGTCATGATTTTCTCCTTAGCCGTCAAATCCGTACTGTCCCGCTTTTTCCGCGATGAGCATCTGCCGGTTCATCATGCGGCGCTCCCAGCCGGGAATATCCTTCGCAATGTAAGGCAGCAGCTCCATCATATAGTAAGAGACCGGATTGGGGATGCCCAGATAATCGCCGAAAAGCAGCAGCATCAACTCGTCGTTGACGTCGTAAGCTTCCTTGCGAACGACGCCCATGCGCTTGTCAAACGAAGCGCCCCAGAAAAAGAGACGGATCCACTCCCACGCGGCGGCCATTTTTTCTTTAAAAGTTCTGTCCACTCTGCTCCACCTCTATGCATGATCGTCATATAATCCAGCACAGCTCACCGTTTCGTTTATTATACACCACTCCGGCGTATCGGCGACGCCGAAGAGAACCGAACGTCGTTCCGATTTTGTCGCGGGCTCCATTTCATCCGCTGAAACCGATCCCCGCCGCGCGGATGACGGAACGTCTTGCATGACGAATCACGAGAAACGCTCGCGATGCCCTCTTGCCGGAGTTCCTTCAAGATATTACAATGAAAATTACAGGATCAAAAATTCCACGGACATTTACCGGGACGTTGCTGAAATGGGGTTGATGATCATCGACGCGATAAAAAGCAAAGAGCCGCTTCCACAAAAGCGAAACGGCAAAGGACGATCTCGTTGGTTTCTTGTCCCCAAGATATTGCTGGCGCTGATTGCGCTCATGGTCGGGCTGACCGCTTTCGCGATCTGGGGAGGGCCGCTGGCCACCGACACGATCGCGTTCGGCGCGGGGAAATATCTGTCGAGAATGCAGTACCTCAGCGCCGCGTTCGAAAAGTTCGACGGCAATCCGTTCGACGGTTACGAACTGCGCGGGCTGACCGTCGGCGATAAAAAAGATCCCGCCATCGTCGCCGTGCGAAGGATCTTCGTCGCCGTCGACCCCGAAGAAAGCTGGCGGCAGCGCAAAGTGATCCTGCGCGGCGAGCTGGAGGGGCTGCGCGTCACGGAGGACCGGCTGGCGCGGCTGGCCGCCGCGGCGCAAAAAGAGTTTTTTCCCTCGCGGAAAGCCTCCCGCCCGGACGAAGAAGGCCTGCCCATCCTCTCGATCGTAACGCCGCGGAGCTTCACCGCCAGCGATCTGTCCGGCTCCCGGGGCTGGAAAGTCGAACGCCTGAACGTCGAACAGCCGGAACCGGACAAACTGGCTTACACTCTGGAACTCGACGCCGATTATTTAAAGGAGCGGATCCGCCTCGACGGCACGTTCGCCGTCGCGGAAACGGGCCGGCCGGAACGGCTCGACCTGCGCCTCCGCGCGCTGCAAAGCGACGTGCAGATGCAGGCGTCGCTGAAAGACGGACAGATCGCGCTGAAAAAACTCGAAGGTACGCTGCTGGGCGCCTCCGTTACGGGCAGCGCTTCCATCGACGCGGCGCCGGCAGATCCGCGCATCGCCGCCGACCTGACGCTGCAAAAAGTCGACTTCAAGCCTTTGCGCAAGTGGATCCCCGGACTGGGGGCAAGCACGTTGGAAAGCCTTCAGGCCCATATCGCGGGAACGCTTGCCCGGCCGACCGGTAAAATCGCCCTGAAAAACGGCGACATCGCTTACCAAAAGTATCGGGCCGACAACGTAGAAGGCGTCGTCGAACTGAACGGCGCCAACGTTCAGGCGGCTCTCTCCGCCAATCTTCTGGGCTCGTCGCTCTCAGTCGTTGGTTCGCTGGGACTGACGCCGGACGCGGCGCTGAACATGAAAGCCACAATTCCCTCGCTGGCGCTGAAGCACCTCGCCTCATGGTTCCCCGAGACGGCCGGCGCCGGACTTGACGGCACGCTCCACGCCGAGCTCGGCATCACGGGCACGTTGGCGCAGCCCCGCGTCCGAATGCTCGCGCACCTGCCGCGCCTGACGGTCCAAAAACAATACGTCGTCTCCGACATTGCCGCCAAAGTGTTTGTCAGCCCCACAGAGCTGACGATAGAGAACGTATCCGCCAACGTCTTCAAAGGACGCGTCCAGCTTCAGGGGACCGTCGGCCTGACCGGCAAAACGCCGGCGCTCGATCTGAACGGTATGGCCGAACGCCTCGACCTCGGCTCGGCCGTTCCCGGCGGAACCGTCGCCGGCACTTTTCACGGCAAATTCCATTTGAAAGGCACGGCGGCCAGGCCCGAACTCGCGCTCGATTCCCGCATCGACAGGCTGGACGCGGGTCAGTTCGGCGTCAAAGAAGTCGCCCTGAACGTCAGCGGCGGCCGCGAAAAGATGAACGTGGAGATGAAAGGGCGCACCAAACGGGACGCGCCCTTCGGCGGCGGCGGGACCGTCGTCCTGCCGCTCGACAGACGTCGTTCATCGCTCGACCTGCGGCTCGACGTGGAGAAAATGGATCTGACGGAAATCCTTCCCCACACGATGAAATTTGCCGGCAGCGTGACGGCCTCTCTTCTCGTCAAGGGATCTCTGGAAAAACCGCACGTCAGCGCCGAACTGGAAAGCGAAGAGATCCAGCTCAGCGGATTCAAGATCGTCAATCCCAAAGGCGCAGCCGAGCTGAAAGAGAACCGCGTCGAAATAAAGGCTTCGATCGCCGTGGGCGACCGCCGCCCCGAGATCGCCGGCACGGTGGATTTCAAAAAGGGACTGAAAGGCGCGTTCGACGTCACGGCCCCCACGGTCCGCCTCGACGCGCTCGATCCCTCTCTGGCCGGCGTCGCGAACGGCCGCGTTTCGCTCACCGTCCACAGCGAGATCGACGGCAGCGATATCAGCGTGACAGGACAGGCCGCTTCGCCGCTTATCACCGCCGCACAGGTGCCGGTGAGCAACGTGCTGATCCCTTTCGCTTTCAGGCAGAACAAAGTGGATATCCCCGACGGACAGTTCGAACTCGGCGGCGGCGCGTTCCATGTGAAAGCGGACGGCGACGTGGCCAAGGGGACTTATTCGGTGCAGCTGAACGGCAAGGACATCGACCTGAACCGTCTCGCGGCTCCGTTCGCGCCTCCGGCACAGATCGCCGGAAAAAGCGAAGTCAGCTTCAGGGGCACCGTCCGTTCCGGACTGACCACGCTGGTACAGGGCGACGGCAGGATCCGCGTCCGGGACGTTGTCGTCGACAAATATCCGGGACAGCTCGCCGTCACCGGCAAAGCCCCGTTCAGAATCCAGCACGGCAACGTTTTCTTCAACGTCAACGACGGCGAAGTTTTCGTCCTGCCCGGCAGCGCCATCACGGCATGGCCCGACGACACGTTCTTCCACTTCGTTTCCTTCACCGGCACGGCATGGAAGCGGGCGCGCACGCTCCCCAAACTGGATCCCGCCATGATCCCCAAGGATCTGCTGCAACGCGGCGACACCGTCTATCACATGTTCGTCAGCGGCAGCGTCAACATGCGCGTTCTCAACGGTCTGCTGGGCGGCCTTGGCGCCGTCATGCAGGCCGGAGTGTCGGGCAACGTTTCCGCCGAGAGCCTCGCCTCCAACTTTCTGCAAAAATTCATCGGCGGCAGCCTCGCCGCGCAGTTCCGCGACTTCGATCTGGAAGTTTCCGGCAAAAATTACGGAGAATTCAACATCGGCCTGATGAAATTCGGCGGCGAAGGCAGCTATGCCGACGTGGCGACCACCGACTGGACCGAAGACGCCGGGCAGAAAAAAACGTATCAGCGCTACTCTCTCAGTTATCCTCTTCCCGTCGGCCCCGATCCCGCCAAGCTCAAAGCGAAAAACAGGAACGGCAGGAAGAAATAAGCGTTTCGCCCCCTGTACGACGACACAAGACTCCGCAGCCGGAATACCTGCGGAGTCTTGTGTCGTCGTGCCGCCGCCGTGTTATAATTTTTTGTAAAGTCTCGCGCTGTCATTGAATTCCAACGGCGCAGAAGGAGTGACCTGACCATGACGGGAAATTGGAAATCCAGCGCCGACGCGCCGGAGATGGAGGGGCGGCAGTACCACATCCAGTGCGCGCCCGGCGACGTGGCGCCTTATGTGCTTCTGCCCGGCGATCCCGGCCGCGCCGACGTGATCGCCGCAACATGGGACGAGCGGCGCTTCGTCGCCGGCAATCGCGAGCACCGCACGTTTACGGGAACGACCGGCGGCGCGCCCGTTTCCGTCACTTCCACGGGCATGGGCGGCCCCTCGACTGCCATCGCCGTGGAAGAATTGCTCCGCGTCGGCGCCGACACGTTCATCCGCCTCGGCACCTGCGGCGTCATCCAAGAAGACATCGCCTGCGGCGATCTGATCGTCAACACGGCGGCGGTGCGTCACGACGGGGCCAGCAACCTGTACGTGGAAGACTGTTACCCGGCCGCCGCCGATCACGAGGTGACGCTGGCGCTGATCGAGGCCTGCGAGGAACTCGACCTGACGTATCACGTGGGGCTCACCTGCTCCACCGGCTCGTTCCACTGCGGGCAGGGGCGCCCCGGTTACCGCGGCTACCGGCAGTCGTTTTTCGAAAACGTCGTCGAGGATCTACGCCGCGCCCGCGTGCTCAATTTCGAGATGGAGGCGGCCACGCTTTTCACGATGGGCAATCTGTACGGCTTCCGCAGCGGCTGCCTCTGCGTGGCCGTGGCCAACCGCGTCACCGACGAGATGGTCTCGGCTCCGCTCGAACCGGCCATGGCCGCCTGCAATCGGGCGGTCCAGATCCTCTGCGTCCGCGACGCGAAAAAACGCGCCGCCGGCAAAAAATACTGGACGCCGCGGCTCGGGTAAAAGGCGCGGCGCGAGCGCCGCCCGTCGAATTTTTTCCGCGCGCCGCCGGCAAAAGCAATCAAAAAGGGATCTGAACTCATGCCGAGCTCAGATCCCTGTTTTTATTTTTGCGACAGGAACTCTTCCGCCGCGCGCACGGTATCCATGGCGTCGCGGGCGTAACGGTCGGCGCCGACGTGACGGGCCAGATCGGGCGTGAGCACCGCGCCGCCGACGATGACGCGCACTTCCGGACACTCGCGCCGCAGCGCGGCGATCGCTTCTTTCATGCTGGCAACCGTGGTGGTCATCAGCGCGCTGAGGCCGACCACCGCAGCCCCCGTCTCCTTGACGGCGGCCACGATGGCATCCGCGGACACGTCCTTGCCAAGATCGATCACGTCGAAATTGTAATTTTCCATGATCACCTTGACGATGTTCTTGCCGATGTCGTGCACGTCGCCGTAGACCGTCGCGACGATGACTTTGGGACCGCTGCGGGGGACGCCGCTCTGACCGCCGGCCAGCACGGCCTTCACCACTTCGAGGGCCGCCTTCGCGGCGTCGGCCGATTTTATCAGCTGCGGCAGATAGATTCTCTGCGCCTCGTAATCGCGTCCCACGGCGTCGAGCGCGGGGATCAGCGTTTTCTCGATGATCTCGAGCGGCGGCCGTTCTTTGACGAGCTCGGCCGCGCAGGCGCGGGCTTCGTCTTTCAGACCGCGGGCGACCGCTTCGCCGAGGCCGCCGGAAAACTTTCCCCGATCCGAAACGGCGGCGGCACGCGGAGCGGACGCCGTCTCTTCGGGATTGGCGGCGCAGTAATCGATATATTCTTTGGCGTCGCGGTCCTGAGCGCTGAGCACCCGCCAGGCGGCCAGCGTCTCCTGCACGTTCCTCTCGCCGGGATTGACGATGGCGGCGCTGAGTCCGTTCGCCAGCGCCGCGGCCAGCATCGTCCGGTTGATCAGCGGGCGGCGCGGCAGGCCGAAGGAAACGTTGCTCACGCCCAGCGTCGTTTTGACGGCAAGGCGCTCGCCGACCAGGCGCACGGCCTTGATCGTTTCCAGCGCCAGATCCTGCTGCGCGGAGGCGGTCAGCGTCAGACAGTCGATAAAAACGTCGTCTTTGGGGATGCCCAGCGCCGCGGCGCGGCCGACGATTTTCCGCGCCACGGCGAGCCGCGCTTCGGCGGTCGGGGGGATGCCGCCGTCGTCAAGGCAGAGGCCAAGCACGCAGGCGCCGTATTTTTTCGCCACGGGCAGCACGGCGGCGAGGCTGGACTCTTTGCCGCTGACGGAATTCAGCAGCGGCTTTCCCGCGTAACGCCGGGCGGCTGCTTCCAGCGCCGCGGCGTTGGCCGAGTCGAGCTGCAGCGGCAGATCGACGGCGCCCTGAAGCTCCGTGACGACTTCCCGGAGCATGGCCGGCTCGTCGACGTCGGGCAGTCCCACGTTGACGTCGAGCACCCCGGCGCCTTGTTCTTTTTGCTTCTGCGCCTCGAGCACGACGTAGTCGAGATCGTGCTCGTACAGCGCCAGTTTGAGTCGCTTCTTGCCCGTGGGATTGAGGCGCTCGCCGATGACCACGCTGCGGTCGAACGGTTCGACGCGCGTGGCGCTGCATACGCCGCGCAGAGGCGCGACCTTGCGCGGACGCAGGCGGCGGTTTCCGATCGCGTCATTGGCGGCGGACAAAAATTCGGGCGTGGTGCCGCAGCAGCCGCCGACAAAAGCCGCTCCCCAACCGACGAACTGCCCGAGCCAGTCCGCGAACTCGGCGGGGCTCACGTCCCATCCGGAAACGCCGTCGCGCACGACCGGCAGGCCGGCGTTGGGCTGGACGATGACCGGCACTCGCGAACGAGCGGTCAGTTTTTTCACGATCGGCGCCAGCTGGGCCGGCCCCAGCGAACAGTTCACGCCCAGTCCCGACAGGCCCAGCCCCTCGAAAGTCATGATCATGGCTTCCACGGGCGTGCCGAAAAACGTGCGTCCGTCCTCCTGAAAGCTCATGGTCAAAAACACCGGCTTGTCGCTGTTCTCCAGCGCCGCCAGCGCGGAAGCCTTCGCCTCCAGCAGATCGGTGAAGGTCTCGAGCAGGATGCCGTCGCACAGTTCCGCGCCGGCGCGCACCTGACGGGCCACCGATCCGTAGATCTCGTCGAAATCGGCGTCGCCGACGGGAGCCATGGCGCGCCCCGAAGGGCCGATGTCGAGCAGGATCCCTTTGCCGGAAAAAGCGTCCGCGGCACGGCGCGCGATCTTCGCGGCCGCCTCGATGACCTGTTCCGTTCCATACCCCGTTCCCTCGAGCTTGTACGGATTGGCGCCGAACGTGTTGGTCTGCACAAAATCGCTGCCGGCCGCGAAGTATTCGCGATGGATCGACTCGATCAGTTCCGGCCGGCTCACGTTCAGGCTTTCGGGAATCTCGCGGAGCTTCAGGCCTTTTTTCTGAAGCATCGTGCCCATGGCGCCGTCGAACATGACGACATGATCAAATTCTTTCATCATGGCAGAAACCGCCCTCTCTTCTGTATTGGCAGGCCGCAAAGGAGCAGTCGTCGCAGCCGCGCCGCCGCCGTTCCGGTACGCTGGAAATCCCGATCAGCGCCGTCACCGACTTGATGGGGATCATCATGCCCTGCCGCGTCATCGTCAGGCCGATGCGGCGTTCCGCATCGACAAGCCGGAGCAGGTCGCCGGAAAATTGCATGGGAACGTCGCCGTAACCGGGGCTGAAGCGCCGCGTCAGGTACTCGCCTTCGCGCAGCGTTTCCCCGACTTCGTCTTCGATCTCGTCGCAAAGCGAATCGGCCCGCACGGACGCGCAGGCGTCAAGGCACAGCGCCCGGCTCATGCTGCCGCGGCCGAGAAGCTGCGTGCGGCGATCGACTTCCGGTCCCAGCGTCACCGCCATGACGACGCAGGAACGGCAGTTTTTGAACAGCCGGGACAGATCGCGCGAGACGCACTCCACCGAACCGTCCCCCAGCGCAATGCCGCGCTCCCCGACCGTCAGCGGGAAACGTTTCCAGACTTTGCGCGGATGCGCGCAGCCGCCCAGCTCCGCGAAACCGGCGCGCGCCATCTCCAACACTTCCTCGCGCCCCCGATCAGGCACGCGGAGATAGCGCAATGCTTCTTCCAGATGTCTGCGCGTCGGCTCCATCAGGATCTCTTCACCCGCAGCGAATAAAGGATGCCGTGGATATTCTGGGCGATCTGGCGGGTGACGCCGGCCTTGTTCATGCTGTAAATGTGAATGCCCTCCACGCCCGACGCGAGCAGATCGACGATCTGCGACGCCGCGTAAGCGATCCCCGCTTCCCGGACGGCTTCGGCGTTATGGCCGTAGGCGTCTACAAAGCGCCGCACTGCCGGCGGGATCGAAGCGCCGCACAGGGAGACCACTTTGTCCAGCATGCTGGCCTGGGTGATCGGCATGATGCCGGCGATGATCGGGACGTTGACGCCGGCTTTCTGCGCCAGATCACGAAAACGATAAAAATCGTCGTTGTTCAGAAAGAGCTGAGTGATCAGCGCGTCCACGCCGGCGTCGACCTTCTCCTTCAGATGGGCGATATCGGCTTCCAGCGAAGGCGCTTCGGGATGTTTCTCCGGATAACAGGCCCCCAGCACGCGAAAATCGTAATTTTTCTTGATGTGAGCCACAAGTTCCGCCGCGTGCTTGAAGTAACCGTCCCCGAAATCCGCGTCGGCACGGCGGTCGCCGCGCAGCGCCAGGATCGTGCGCACGCCTTTTTCCTTCAGCTCCGCCAGCAGCGCGTCGGTCTGTTCCAGCGAACTGCCCACGCAGGTCAGATGAGCCACGGCGGGCAGCATGTAACGGTTCTGGATCGTGGAGGCAATTTCGATCGTGTTGTCGCGGTTCGAACCGCCCGCGCCGTACGTGACGCTGATCAGGTCGGGACGCAGGCTGGCCAGCGCGTCTACCGTGTCGTAAATCGACTCCAGACTGCCGGTCCTCTTCGGGGGAAAAATTTCAAAGGAGAAATTGGGAAGCATCTCTTCAAAAGCGTTGTTCATTCGGACACGACTCCTTTTACCTCAAATTTCCATAAAAAAAACAGCCGCCCTGTTCACGACAAGACGGCTGCAAAATTTTCTCGCCCCAGCGGCTTATCGCTGTCAGCAGGACCACCACGTCCGCACGACGCGGACAGGTTGGCGCAGGATCGTTGAGCTGACTCTCTCCCCTGACTCTGGATAAAGGAAAACCGATTATTCGGATTTTTGGATAGTATCACAGAATACCGATGGGCGCAAGAGCCTGTTTGCTCGACAACAGGTTAAAATGATGGAGACGAATGATGTTCTAAATCAGCGGCCGATACTTTTTTTGTACGGGAAATATAGGGTATTCGCCAGAGAACTCGGCTAAAATATGTGTCGTAGGGGGTCGTGCCATGCAGATGATAAGAGCGTTCAACGAAACCATACGCTATATCGAAAGCGTATTGAGCGGCGAAATCGACGAAAGCAGAGTCACCTGTCTGTCAAGTTATTCCTACGCCATGTTCAGCAGATTGTTTTCTATTTTGACAAATATGACGCTGTCGGAATATATACGGCTTAGGAAGCTGACGAAGGCCGCCGTGGAGATCAAGGAAACAAGCGGCAAAATCATAGATATTGCCATGAAATACGGCTACGAATCATCAAATTCCTTTACGAACGCTTTTAAGAATTTTCATCGCGTCACGCCTACGCAAGTACGAAACGGGGAAGCATACCGGGTGTTTTCTCCCATTCAATTAACGCTCAGCATAAGAGGAGGAAAAAGCATGGATGTGAAAATCCAAAAGAAAAGCGGATTTGCCGTGGCCGGAGTCAAATTGGAGAATATCGATTCGGCCTCCTGCCCAGCGGTTTGGGATCAACTGTTCGCAAAGTGGAGCCACGAAACTCTTTCCCGCCTGGGGAACGGTCAAAGCTATGGGATGTGCTTTGACATGAAAAATGGGAACAAGATCAACTATATGGCCTGCTACCATGTCAACGACATCCCCAAGGCACGGGAAATGGGACTGGAGGTCGTAGAGATCAAAGAAGCTGAATATGCCGTTCTGTCATTGGAGGGAGCGATTCCCGACTGCATTCACGAAGGGTGGAAATACGCCATGGAAGTGTTCTTGCCGGAACAGGGATACATGCACGCGGGAACACCTGATTTTGAAGTATATTTTAAGGGCGATATGTACAGTCCGGGGTACACGATGGAACTGTGGATTCCCATCGCCAAAAAGGAATAATCAAAAATCAAGAGGGCGACAGCCAAAAGCGCTGCCGCCCTCTTTCCATCGTTGAAAATGTATTGTGGACGAAGAGCATCGAACATGGGCTTTTCGCCCGGGGAACTGGATTCTTTCCGAGCGTTTCAGGCGAGAGCCGCTCCCGCTTCCGCTCGGTTCTCGTTCAGCCTCTTCGTCAGCGCCTTGCCCGTGGGCGTCAGCGCGCAGCCGCCGCGGGCCGTTTCCCGCAGCGAGGGCGGCAGAGCGCGGCCGACGTCGCCCATGGCGTCGATCACCTCGTCGGGCGGGATGATCGAGCGGATCCCCGCCAGCGCCATGTCGGCGGCAATCGCGCCGATGGAAACGAGCGTGCCGTTGCGCTTGACGCAGGGCGATTCCACCAGTCCCGCCACGGGATCGCAGGCCAGCCCGAGGATCGACTTGAACGCCAGCGCCACGGCGTGGGCGCAGGCTTCCGGCAAGCCGCCTTCCATGTGGCAGAGCGCGGCCGCGCCCATGGCGGCCGCCGCGCCGCACTCGGCCTGACAGCCGCCGGAAGCGCCCGCCAGCGTGGCACGCTGGGAGACGATCTCGCCCACCGCCGCGGCGACAATCAGCCCTTCCAGAAGTTTTTCGTCGCCGCCATGCCGCGTTTCCTGCCAGGCAAAGAGCAGTCCCGGCAGAATGCCGCAGCTGCCTGCCGTCGGCGCGGCGACGATGCGCCCCATCGAGGCGTTGCAGGTGCCCAGCGCCACGGCGATCTCGCTGGCGCGCCAGACCAATTCGCCCGACATCGGGGCGCGCCGCAAAGCCGCGTATTTGTCCTTGTCGTCGCCGATCAGCTTCGGCTGCCAGCGCCCGGCCAGCGCCGCGGCGACCGTTTCGCGCAGCACCTCGAGGCGCGCGCGCAGACGCGAACGCAGCGCGGCTGCGTCGATCATCTGCTCTTCGGCGTCCATGGCGAGGACGGCTTCCGGCAGCGAGCCGCGCTCGCCGGCGCGGACGACCAATTCTTCAAGGGATCTCATGCGGACGCTCCTTCCTCGGCGCTTTTCAGCAGGATCACGCGCCGGCAGGCGGGAACGATCGTCCGGATCCGCTCGTCCAGATCGGCGGGAACGGCGCCGTCGAGGACGAACACGAAAACGGCCATGCCGCCGCGCACGCGGCGTTCCATCTCCATGCGCGCCACGTTCAGCCCCCGGCGGAAAAATTCGCCGGTGATGGCGGAGACGACGCCCGGCTGGTCGCGATGCATGACGATCAGCGCCGGCTGATCGAACGGCACGACCATGGGGAAACCGTCGACGGCGCGCAGTTCCACGGCGCCGCCGCCGATGGAAGCGCCGACGACCTCGCACTGTTCCGCGCCGTCCGACATGACGACGCGCACGGAATTGGGATGCGCGCCGTCGATCTCTTCCGTGTCGAAAGAAAAATCCAGCCCTTCCGCGCGGGCGACCTCAAACGATCTGGGAATGCGCAGATCGTCGGGCCGCATGCGCAGCAGGCCGGCCACCAGCCCGCAGTCGGTGCCGTGCCCCCAATAAGTGGCGGCGAAGGAACCGCGCAGGAACAGTTTAGCCGCGTGCAGCGGACGCTCCCATCCCCAGAGACGCCGCGCCAGCATGCCGATCCTGACGGCGCCGGCGGTATGGCTCGAGGACGGCCCGATCATCACCGGGCCGACAATATCCAGTAACGACATCTCGATCGACTCTTCCTTAAAGGATGATAAAAATCAGCGGCCGCCCGTTCGCGGAGAGCCGCCCGCGAGACTTTTCCGAAAGGGAACGCCTCGCCGGATAGCGTGACATTTTACCACAGCGGCATGGTCCCGTCAAAAATACGCGGCGCGGCGTTTTCAAAAATGCGCTTGATTTCGGAAAACATTTTCATTATATTGAATCCGTCCTATTCGTGTTGACTATCTGCCATAAAAGGAGCGATCGCATGTCTTTCATATCGTACCGAACAACGCCGCTGCTTCTCGCCGCCGCGCTGTGGGCCGTTCCCGCCGGGGCGGTGACCACGGCGCAGCTGGTTTCGCCTTTTTTCAAGGAAGAAAGCCGGCTCTCCATGAGCTGCGAGAACGTGAAAGCGCTTTTCAACGACGGCGCAAGGCCGCTGGAACGGATTTTCAGCAAAGCGGCGGCCGCCGCCATGGAACTGGACGAAGACCCCGATTTCCGCGAACTGGTCCTGCACGCCGGCAGCGTCGAAGGCCGGTGGCGCTACGACGTCGGCGCGCGGAGCGTCGGCGCGGGAGTTTTCGCCGTCGAACTGGACGACGGATTTCAGCTGCCCTTCGGGAGCGAAACCTTTCCTCTTCATCTGAACGCGGCGCCTCCGGGGACCACGCTTGAGACGTTGGCGGTGGCCGGTTCCACGGAGTCGCCCGTCTATATCGCGCTGCTGACGCGCGGCGGGCAGCGCTTCATCGTCGGCGCTTCGGACGATTCCACCCTGCTCGAAACGATGGCCGCCGTGCCGGATACCGAGCTGCTGGAGCCGAAGCACGCGCCGGCGCCCATAGGATTTGCCTTTTTCGTGCCGCCGTCGCAGCTGCCGCTCCTGTTCGGACGGAGAAACCTGCCCGGCAGGTTCCTTAAGGCTCCTTTTGCGTTCGAAGTGGGCATCAGCGACACCGAGCGTTCGCTGCGCGCCCGGCTGTGGAGCAACGCAAGCGGGACCGGGGCGTTCGAAGCCGCCAATGGCAGCGCCGTTACTCGTCCTGGATACGTGCTCCCTCCCGTTCAGGAAAAGCCGTTTCTTGTCGGCGGCGGACCGCTGCTGGCGCTGCTGAGCGTTGAAAAACTGCTGCCGAGCGAAGACGCTCTGGACAGCTCGCTGCGCCAGAAGCTGCTCCCCGCGCTGGAAAATTTCGGTCTGACCATGAGCGATCTGGCGGAAGCGCTGCGCGGCCGCATCACCATCGCCGTATCAGGGAGATCCAGCGGGCTGCTGGGGTCTTATCCCGGTTTTTACATCCATCTGAGCGGCGCCAACCGGCGCGTCTGCGATCTGCTGCTGGGGCTTCTCCAAAAGCAGACTGAATCCCGCGCCGCCGCCAAGACCGAGCCGTTCGCCCAAGGACAGTGGAAAGGACTGCGCCTGTCGAACAATCTGCTCTTTTCCGGCTACGCCGCTTCGTCGCCGCGGGGCTTCATCGCCGCTTTTCAGGACAGCGCCGAACTGGAACGGACGCCCTCGCCGGCCGACGACATCCGGAACGCGCTGGACAAGCCCGGCTATTTCGCCTTCAGTTTGGATCTCCCCGCCCTCAGGACCGAGCTGAAAAAACTGATCGACCGGTTCGGTTCGCCGGACATGGACGACGAACGACGCCGCGCCGCCGAAGAGACCGTCGACGCGATGGACGCTTTCGGCGTCTTCAATATCACCATGACCGGCCTCGACGGCGCCGACGCCGAACTGTTCGTCAGGGAACCCCAGTTCAGCCGTCTGCTTGAGCGGAAAATGCGCGAAGGACGGAGAGCCCCCGCCGACGGAGAAAAGTCCACAGGCCCCGATGCCGCCCCGGAGCAGAGGCAAGAAGAAGCTCCCGGACCAGACGCCGGCATCAGAGCGCGCTCCGGGCGCCAGGTCCACCGGGTCGTCGGCAACGCCGCCGTGGAATCACCTCTTCGGGTGAGGCGCGGACATCACGAAACGGTTATGATATTTTCAACGGCGAAAACGTCCCCCCGCGGCGATTGTGGAAATCTTTGCGCCTGATGTAATGAACACAAGGGATTGATTTTAAATTTTTATTGCAAGAGAGTGACTTTATCATGAAAAAGGCAAGGACCGCCGCGCTGGCCGCGGCGGCGCCCGAGGCCGATCAGGATCCGCCTCGGCTCCCGGTGCCGGAAATCAGTCCCGAGGGACTGAACCTGAAAGTCGCGATGGATTTGCTGGAGCAGATGCACGATATCCGTCGTCCGCTGGTCGTCGGCTCGGTCTTCAAAGACCCCTCCATGGAATTCGCCCTCAGGAATTTCCAGGTCTACACGACGGCGCGCAATTGTTCGACGAGCGGACCGCCATCCGCGACACGGCCCGGAACGTTCAGCGCGTCAAGGAAATCATCGAGGCCTACAACACTTACGCAAGAAAATCTACCCTCGACCAATATATGAACCAGCTCGTCACCAGCATCATGGTCAACAGCATGGTGCTGCGCGCCAACCGGCTCCACGAGTCTTTCGAGTGGTTTCGCAAGTACGACGCGGAGTACGCCGAGACGCTTAGAGAGTACAACGCCGCCTACCGCGCTTTTCTCTCCATGGTGGAATCGCTGCGCGGCGGGCAGGGGATTTCCGGCCGCGCCTCCCGCAGCGGCGCGTACCCGAACAATTATCTTTTCAACGACGTGCTGCTTTATTCCGGCCTCGCTCAATACGTCAACGTCGACGGCAAACGCGCTCGCAGCGGCATCGCCAACCTCGCCCGCATCATCGACAATCACGTCATGGCCGTCAGCGACGCTAAGCTGAAAGAATATGAAGAGTCCTTCGCGGAGCTGGATCGGCAGCAAAAAGCCGCCAGGAGTTTCTACGACAAGGCCGTGGACGCCGTGTCGAAACTGCCCGGCGCCGACGCGCTCGGCACCATAGGCGTGGACGACTCTCAGATCCTCGACAACGTCGATAAACTGGCCGCACAGGCGATCGCCGAGATCGTCGTCCTGCGCGACCCCGAACTGACCCCCGCTGCGCACGAACAAGAACGTCGCCCCCGACGCCTTCAAGGTCGATCCCTCGTACAGCTCCACCGGCGGCCCCGCATACGCGCGCAAGGTGCGCCGTTCCGTCGAGGAGCTGCGCGCGATCTGGAACGGCATGGCCGGCCGGCTCGACCAGCAGCACCGCGGCGATCCCGGCTGGCACAGGATGCACGCCGATTAGAAAAGCCGCAAGTTTTTTCGATATATCGCAAAAAAGACGCCGCCTCGATCATCGTTTCGAGGCGGCGTTTTGTGTTCCACGTGGAACATTGTGCCGGCAAAATTCTCTACGATCCGGCGATGTCGGCGGCGAGCGCGCGAACGTCTTCTTCCCTGGTCGCCCAGCTGGTGCAGAAGCGCACGGCCTCGCGGCGTTCGTCGATTTTCGCCCACGGCGAATAAGCGTACTTCTCGCCGAGTTTTTTCAGCGCTTCGACGGGAACGATCGGGAACTGCTGGTTCGTCGGCGACTCCATCAAAAATTCCCAGCCCTTGGCGCGGCAGGCGTCGCGGATCAGCATGGCCATGCCCACGGCGTGGCGGGAAATTTTCAGGTACAGATCGTCCGTAAAGAGCGTCTCGAACTGCACGCCCAGCAGGCGTCCCTTGGCAAGCATGGCGCCGCGCTGTTTTTCGATGTAACGGAAGTCTTCCTTCAGCGCCTCGTTGGCGATGACCAGCGCCTCGCCGAACAGCGCGCCGACTTTGGTGCCGCCGATGTAAAAGGCGTCGGTCAGGCGGGCGACGTCGGCCAGCGTCAGGTCGTTGCCCGCGGCCGCCAGACCGTAGCCCAGGCGCGCGCCGTCCATGTAAAGGAAAAGATTCTTTTCGCGGCACAGATCGTGCAGCGCCGTCAGCTCGGCCAGGCTGTAGATCGTGCCCAGCTCGGTCGGGTTGGAGACGTAGACCAGCTTGGGCTGGGCCATGTGCTCGTGGGTGGCGTCGTCCCAATGGTTTTCGACGACGGCGCGCACCTGGGCGGCCGAGATCTTGCCGTCCGTCCCGGGCACGGCGATCACCTTGTGCCCGGTCGCCTCCACGGCACCGCTTTCGTGCACGTTGATGTGCCCGGTGTCGGCGCAGACGGCGGCCTGGTGCGGGCGCAGCGCCGCGGCGATCATGACGAAGTTGGCCTGCGTGCCGCCGACGAGGAAATGCACGCCCGCCTCCGGCGCGGCGCAGGCGGCTCGGATCAGCGCGGCGGCGCGTTCGCAGTGCGCGTCCTCGCCGTAACCGGGCGTCTGCTCCATGTTGGTGCGGACCAGGGCTTCGAGAAGAGAGGGATGGCAGCCCTCGCTGTAATCGCAGTTGAAACGGATCATGACCTTCGCTCCTTCGTTTTCGTTCGTCACGCCGCGCGGTCAGGCGTAAATTTTGGCCGACTCGGCTCCCGAAAGAACTCTGGCTCCGCCATCGGCGAGGGCTTTCAGCTCGTCCTCGCCGGGATAAACCTTGACAGAGGCGATAAAGCCGATCCAGCCTCTGATTTCGTCGTCGAACGCCTCGGAATAGGCGAGACCGCCCGTCAGAACCACCGCGTCAACCCGTCCCCTCAGCGCGACCGCACGAGCGCCGATCTCGCAGGCGACGCGATACGCCATCGCATGGAAGACCGGCTTCGCGCGCGCATCGCCGGATTCGACGCGGCGGCAAACCTCGCGCATGTCGTTGGTGCCGAGCAGCGCGACGAGTCCTCCTGCGCCGTTGATCATTTTCTGAAGTTGTTCGCGGCGGTATTCGCCGCTGAAGCACAGTTTCACGACATCGGCAGCGGGCAGCGCGCCGCTGCGCTCCGGCGAGAAGGGGCCTTCGCCGTCAAGGCCGTTGCTCACGTCGATAACGCGGCCGCAGTCGTGCGCGCCGACGGTGACGCCGCCGCCCATATGGGCGACGATCAGGCGGCACTCCTCGTAGGGCTTGCCGAGATCGGCCGCGGCGCGGCGGGCGATGGCTTTCTGGTTCAGCGCGTGGAACACCGAGCGGCGGCGAGCCTGCGGCAGTCCCGTGACGCGCGCCTCGTCCATCAGCTCGTCAACGACGACCGGATCGACGATAAACGCCTTGCCGCAGCCGCCCTCCGTTGCCAGGCTCAGCGCAAGCCGCGCGCCGAGATTGCTGGCATGCGAGCCGTATTTGGCGCTTTCGAGGTCGGCCAGCATCGCCTCGTTGACGACGTACGTGCCGCTGACGATGGGCTTCATCAGGCCGCCGCGGCCGACGACGGCATCGAGCTCCGACGGTTTCGTCCCGTGCTTCGCCATGGCTTCTTTGATGGCCGCGAGGCGGAAATCGTGCTGGGCGGCGATGGTCGCGTACTGCGCCGTCACGCCGGCGTCGTAGCGCTGCGTGTCGTCCCAGAGCTGACGGCCGTCCTCGAACAGGGCGATTTTCGTGCTGGTCGAGCCGGGATTGATCGCGAGAATTTTCATGATGATCGTTCGTCTCCTTCCATATTCCGCAGAGAGATTTTCATACTTGTTTTCGCTGAAAAGAGCGAAGAACTCCCGCCCTTTTCAGAGCGCCGCTCCTCAAGGGACTCGCTTCGCTTTTTGTGCGGTGCTGCCTCCGCGCGGCATTTTCAACGATGCCTTTTATTTAATTGAAAATGAATATCAATGCGCCGCGAGAGACCTTCGTTCGGCAAGAAGCCGCCCGACGACGGTCGAACGGCTTCTTGCGCGCGAAACGTTTTATTTTTTCATGCTGTCGGCGAGCACGACCGCCGCGGCCGCGGAAAGCAGCTTGGCGCGCGGCGAATCGGCGCGGCTGGTCAGGATGACGGGCGCCGCGGCGCCGAGCACGAGGCCGGCGGTCTCGTTCTTCGAGAAGTAGACGATAGCTTTCGCCAGCGCGTTGCCGGTTTCGATGTTGGGAACCAGCAGGATATCGGCTTTGCCGGCGACCAGCGAAGCGATGCCCTTGGTTTTGGCCGACTCCTCGGAGATCGCGTTGTCAAGCGCGAACGGGCCGTCGACGACGCAGTTGGTAATCTGGCCGCGGTTGCCCATCGCCGTCAGCGCGGCGGCGTCGAGCGTGGCGGGCATGTCGGGGTTGACTTCCTCGACCGCGGCCAGACAGGCGACCTTGGGGCGCTCGATGCCGAAGGAATGGGCCAGCTGGACGGCGTTGCGGATGATGTCGGCCTTCTGGGCCACGTCGGGATACATGTTGAAAGCGGCGTCGGCGACGAAGAAGATCCGGTCGTACCCTTCGACATGGTGGAAATAGCAGTGGGAAATGGTGTTCTTGCCGCGGCGCAGGCCCACTTCCTTGTTCAGCATGCCGCGCAGGAAGTTGGCGGTGTGCAGCTGCCCCTTCATGTAGATGTCGGCCTTGCCGGAGGAAACTTCGGTGACGGCCTTGATCGCCATTTCCGCCTCGCTGGCGGAGCACTCGATCACGTTGTAGTCGGCCAGATCGGCGCCGGCGGCCTTTGCGGCGGCCTCGATCTTGGCGCGCTCGCCGGTGAGGGTGAACCTGGCGATGCCGGCCT
The DNA here is from genome assembly GCF_003612005.1 of Pyramidobacter sp. CG50-2. Classification (NCBI taxonomy): domain Bacteria; kingdom Thermotogati; phylum Synergistota; class Synergistia; order Synergistales; family Dethiosulfovibrionaceae; genus Pyramidobacter; species Pyramidobacter sp. CG50-2. Next base: position 14,073 of record NZ_RAWT01000005.1, on the reverse strand, counting down.
TGCGGGCGTCTTCCATGGCCTCGAACAGGCCGGGATCGTCGGCTTTGGCGACGGCGATGCATTTGGGACCTTTGGCGGCGGTGATCTGCTTGGCGTAATCCAGAAGCGCGCTCAGACTGCGAAGCTGTTCCATAAAAAATTCCTCCTTGGATGATTTGCGCCACAGGAGAAAAGACCTCCAGCGCGATTTTATGCCTTGATTATACACTCGGCGGCAAAAGATTGAAAGGCGAAAGTCAAAATCATCCCCTCGGCGGTCTGCCGCAAAAAATTCCATATTGTGCGTTTCGCCATGTTCTTTCCCGCCGATTCTGCTAAACTACAAAGGTGTTTTTCAAATTCAACGCTACCGAAAGGACTGATCGTTTTGAAATTTCTGCTTCTGATCGCCGCTCTGCTGACGCTTGCCTCGAGCGCCGGCGCCGCCCAGCGCCCGCCGCTGATCCCCGTCGAGGATTTTTTCCGCCTGCCGGACAAGGCGCGCTTCACGATCGCGCCGGACGGGCTCCATTACGCCTGGCTGGCCCCTTGGAAAGGCCGCATGAACGTCTACGTCGCCGCCGTCGACGCGCTCAGCTCGGGCGAAGGCACGCGCGTCACCTCCGCCACCGAGCGCGACATCGCCGGCTACGGCTGGGTCAGCAACGACCGCCTCGTCTACATGCAGGACAAGGGCGGCGACGAGAACCACCACATTTACTCCGTCGCCAGGGACGGCTCCGACGTCAGGGACATGACGCCGTTCGACGGCGTCAAAAGCGGCATCGTCGACCAGCTCGAGGAGGACGACGAGCACATCCTCATCGAGATGAACAAACGCGACCGCCGCGTCTTCGACGTCTACCGCCTGAACGTGCTCACCGGCGCGCTCGAACTGATCGCCGAAAATCCCGGCACGATCGTGGGCTGGGGCACCGACCACGACGGCAAACTGCGCCTCGCCACCGAATACGTGGGCACCACGACGCGACTGCTTTATCGCGACAGCGAGGATTCGCCGTGGAAAACGCTGTTCGAGACCGATTTTCGCGACAGCGTCTCGCCCCAGGTCTTCACGGCCGACAACAAACGCCTCTACATCATTTCCGACATCGGCCGCGACAAGGGCGCGCTGTTCGAGTACGATCCCGCCGCCGGCACGCAGAAACTGATCTACGAAAACGGCGAAGCCGGCGTCGGCGGCATCATCTGGTCCAACCTGCACAAAAAACTGCTCGGAGCCACCTACTACACCGACAAGCTGCACCGCGTCTACTTCGACACGGAAGCCGAGGCCTTTTACAACGCGCTTCAGGCGCGGTTCCCCGGCCTGCGCGTCGGCGTCAGCGACATGTCGAGAGACGAAAAACGCCTGTTCGTCGCCGTCGGTTCGGACCGCGTGCCCGGACGGCTGTATTACTACGACAAGGACCAGCCCGGCGCCTTTACGCAGGTCACCGATTTCTACCCGTGGCTCAAGGAAGAACATCTCGCCGAGATGAAACCGATCAGCTACGCCGCCCGCGACGGCCTGACCATCCACGGTTACCTGACGCTGCCCGTCGGCGTGGAAGCGAAAAATCTGCCCGCGATCGTCGTCGTCCACGGCGGCCCCGAAGCCCGCGACACCTGGGGCTACGACACCGAAGCCCAGCTCCTCGCCAACCGCGGCCTGGCCGTGCTGCAGGTCAATTACCGCGTTTCCACCGGCTACGGCAAAGCCTTCTGGGAAGCCGGCTTCAAACAGTGGGGACTGAAACAGCAGGACGACATCAGCGACGGCGTCGCATGGCTGATCGATCAGGGCATCGCCGATCCCAAGCGCATCGCCATTTACGGCGGCTCCTACGGCGGCTACGCGACGCTGATGGGGCTGATCAAGACGCCGGAACTCTACGCCTGCGGCGTCGATTACGTGGGCGTCAGCAACATCTTCACGCTTTTCCAGTCCATCCCCGAATACTGGAAGCCGCTGCTCGAACAGATGTACGAAACCATCGGCCATCCCGAAAAGGACAAAGCCCAGTTCGAAGCCACCTCGCCCGCGCTCCACGCCGACAAAATCAAAGCGCCACTGTTCATCGCCCAGGGCGCCAACGATCCCCGCGTCGTCAAGGCGCAGTCCGACGCCATGGTCGAGGCCATGCGCCGCCGCGGCGTGAAAGTGCAGTACATGGTCAAGGACAACGAAGGCCACGGCTTCCACAACGAGGAAAACCGCTTCGACTTCTACCGCGCCATGGACGCGTTCCTCACCGAGCATCTGGGACTCGGCCGCGACGGCGAATAATCCGTCACCCCGCAACAAAAAGATCGTCCTGTCCGCAAATTGGCACGGACAGGACGATCCCTTGAACGAAAAAATCCATCCCGATGTTTTCAGACATCGGGATGGATTTTTTCGTTACTCTGCGTTGTCGTCCGCGGACGCCTGAGACGCTCCGCCCGACGATGCGTCCGAACGGTGAGAGCGGCGGCGACGGGGCCGGCGGCTGCCGGAGCGCTCGCCGCGCTGGCGGTCGGGACGTTCGCGCCGCTCCTCGTCCTCGTAACGACGCTCGGGACGCCCGCCGCTGATCAGGCGGACGGCCACTTTGCGGCCGGGCTCGACGCCGATGGAATGAGTTTCCACGTTGGCGCTTTCGCGCAGGGTCAGGTGGACGATGCGGCGCTCCCAGCTGGACATGGGCTGAAGGTACACGGTGCGCCGCGTCTTCATGGCTTCCTTGGCGGCGTCCATGGCGATGCGCTCCAGATCCTTCTCGCGCTTGCGACGGAACCCTTCGCAGTCGATGCGCACGTGAGGCACGGGACCGTCGTTGCGGGCCATCAGGTTGACGATGTAATCGAGGGCTTTCAGCCCCTCGCCCTGACGACCGGCCAGCAGGATGCGGCTGTCGGGGCCGGAGAGGTTAACCGAGCCGTCGGACTGGACGTTGACTTCGAGGTCAAGCCCCGCCGCCTTCAGGACTCTTTCAAGCAAAACGACAAATCCGCCGTCCGCTTCGGCCGCTTTCGCCGGTCCCGCCGGTCCCGCCGCGGGGGCGGCGGGGCGGCGCGCTTCGACCTTCAGCTTGCGGCCGAAAAGCCCAAAGAGTTTTTTCTCTTCGCCGACGACGGTGAGGAGCACATCTTCCCTGGCGATGTTCCAACGAGACGCGGCGCGGTCGCGCGCCTCGTCTTCCGAGGAAACTTCCAGCACCAGCACTTCGTCGTCCTGAGTCTTCAGAATGTTTTCTTCCATAGTGCGGGAACCTCCTTCGACGTCAGGCTTTACTTACGCCGTTTGGGGATGAAGTCGCTGAAATCATCGTAAGCTTCACCGCTCTGCACGGCAGCGGAGGGGATTTCCCCGAGCTCGCGCCGGGGAGCCGGGCGGTTCTCTTTGACGGGACGGCGCGTAAAGACGGCTTTCTGAGCGGGCGCTTCGCCCTCGCGGGGCTTGTCCTTGAACAGGACGGGCTTCTCCTCTTTGGCCACCTTGCGCACCGTGAACCACTGCTGGATCACGGCGAACAGCGAGGACAGCATCCAGTAAAGGAGCAGCCCGCCGGGCATCGAAAGGCAGATGAACCCCATAAAGATGGGCATGACGACGTTCATCGTCGCCATCTGCGGATTGCCCTGCGCGCTGAGCTTCTGCTGATACCAGGTCAAAAAGACGATGAACAGCAACAGGAACGTGATCGGCAGCCAGACGCCGACGGCGGAAAGTCCTGCGGGATTGGTGCCGACGGCGCGGCACGTGTCCATGAAGCCGGCCGTCAGAGGATCGCCGCTGAAACCGACCGCCTTGGCAATCGAGGAGAGCACCGTGCCGGCCAGAGGCACGCCGCAGAAAGTGGACTCGCCGAACTGGGCGCTGGCGTCGCGCAGCACGTTGAACAGCAGGATCAGGATCGGCAGCTGGATGATCAGCGGCAGACAGCCCGAAGCCGGATTGACCTTGTTCTCCTTGTAGAGCGCCATCGTTTCGCGGCTGAGGGTATCGCGGTCATTGGCGTATTTTTCCTGAAGCACCTTGAGACGAGGCTGAAGACGCTGCATCTGCTGCATGCTGCGCATCTGCTTGGCGTTCAGCGGATGCAGCGCCAGGCGGACGATCACCGTCAGGGCGACGATAGCCCAGCCCCAGTTGCCGGTCATGCTGTAAAGGAAGTTCAAAAACTGAAAGAGATAATCACTCAGAGCTTTCCACAAAATCAAGTCACCTTCTCAGTAAATTTGTGAACCACGGAAAGAACCTGGAGCTTTTTTTCCGCGCCGGCGGCACCGGATCGAAACCGCCCTCGCTCCAGGGGCCGCAGCGGAGCAGCCGCCAGACGGCGAGCGCCAGCCCTTTCACGGGACCGTGGACTTTCAGCGCCTCGACGGCGTAACTTGAACAGCTGGGATAAAAACGGCAGTGATGGCCCAGCAGCGGCGAGATCCAGCGCTTGTAGCCGTGGATCGGCAGCACCAGGAGCCAGACGAAGAACCTACTGATACCAGATCGCACCGGGCCAGTCATCTTTCATAAAGCCTCTGCGCTTCAACAAAGCGCCAAGATCGGCATACACCTCGTCGGCTTTCGCCCGAAGCCCCTGCTCGTTCAGCATGCAGGCGAACCACCAGCCCTCTTTCATCCAGGGGTGGAGACGGCGCAGCGATTCTTTGAGCATGCGGCGGCCGCGGTTGCGCAGGTGCGCCTTGGCGACCTTTCTGCCGACCGCCATGGCGAAGCGCGTTTTGCCGTCGGGCGCCTTAACAAACAACAACCGCACCAGCCTGCCTTTTAAACGACTGCCGGTGCGGAATAGTGTGTCGTATTCCCAGCCCTGTTTAAGCCGTAATGAAGCGGGATATGGGAAGACCAAGGCTTGCGGATCAGACGGCCAGGCGCTTGCGGCCTTTGGCGCGACGCGCGGCGAGCACGCCGCGTCCGCCGTGGGACCGGGAACGGGCGAGGAATCCCATGCTCCTCTTGCGCGATCTGACGTGAGGCTGAAAAGTCTGCTTCATCCGATGTACACCTCCTAATCTAGGAACTCCAGCACGAAAATACTTTTCTGGATAGTTAATTCAGCCCTCGAACTATATCACATCCGGGGCGAAGTTGTAAATACGCAAATTCATTTACGAGCGCCGACCAGGCGGTATTTTTTCACGGGGACCGCCGGCAGACTGTTCAGGATTTTCCAGTCGGGGCGGGTCACGATGCGCCCGTCGAGGATCACCACGCGCCCCCGGTCGGCGCCGGTGCGGATCAGCCGTCCCGCCGCCTGGCGCAGCTGCATTTTGGCGCCGGGCAGCACCGCCTTGACGAAATTTTCGCGGCCTTCCAGCTTGGCGCGCGCCTCGCCGACGGGATCGTCGGGATGGGGAAAGGGGATGCGGTCGATGATCACCTGCGTGAGCGCCTCGCCGGGCACGTCGATGCCCTCGCGGAACGACGCCATGCCCACCAGCACGCTGCGCTCGTTTTCCTTGAACAGTTCCAGCAGCTCCGTGCGCGGCAGGTCGCCCTGCACGAGGATGTTCAGCCGGTCCTTTTCAGCGTTCATCTTCAGATACGCGGAAACGGCCGTCAGCAGCCGCCGCGACGAGAGCAGGACCAGCGTCGCGCCGCCGTTTTCGCGCGCGTACTTGCGGCACACCCGCGCCACCGCGTCGGCGTAGCCCGGCGACATCACCTGCAGCCCCAGATCGACGACGTCGATCTCCATCAGCGAAGGCAGATCGAACGGCGAATCGAGCACCGCCGTCTCGTCGGGGGCCAGTCCCGTTTCATTGGCCCAGTATTCGAAAGAACGATCCACCGTCATCGTCGCCGACAGGGCGATGACTTTGATCTCGTCGTCGTCGAAGGCCGGCGGGATCAGGTCGCTGCCGTTCACGCAGGAGCTCTTCAGGCTGCCGCCCTCGCGCCAATAGGCCCATTCGGGATAGTTCTGCGTGTCGCAGCACCAGCGCAGCGAGTCGCGGAACGCCGTCAGTTCGCCGTTCCAGACGGCGATCCTGCCGTCGTCCTGCAGGGCGTTCGCGTCGCGCCCGCCGCCTGCGGCCGCTTCCTGGAGTTCGTCCAGATGGCCGATGATCCGGTCGCATTTGACCAGCAGCTCGGCCGTGTCGTTTTTCAGCTCCGGCGGATAGGCCGTGAAACTTTTCCCGTCGGGCAGCCGCGCGGCGAGCTGATCGAAAACGCTCTCGGAGACCCGGCTCAGATCGGCCACTTCCTCGGCGAAACGATCGGCCGGGCAGTCCACGCTACGCAGCAAAGACGCCTCCACCTTGTCGAGGCGGGGCGCGCGCCGCAAAAGGCGCTGCCAGTCGCGCGCGTCGACGCCCACCTGCGTGACCGCGCGGGCCGCGTCCTCCATCTTGTGCGCCTCGTCGCAGATCAGCAGTCCGAAAGGAGCCGGAAAGGGCTTGCGCTGCCCCAGCACGTAGGAGAAATAGACGTGATAGTTGGCGACGATGACGCGCCAATGCGACAGGCTGCGCATCACCTTGTTGTAGAAACAGCGCTCGTGATGCGGGCAATAAGGACCGAGACAGGTCAGATAGGACGAGGCGATGCGCTCGCGGGCCGGATGGGTGTCGCCCAGGCTCAGTTCGCTCAGGTCGCCGGTTTCGGTGGCGTAAAGCCAGCCGCTGATGTCGCGCGAAGCCTGCCCCTTATCGCCGCCGAAGTCGAGAAAACCTTCCGCGCCGATCTCGCGGGCTTTGCGGATGCAGGCGTAGTTGCTGCGGCCTTTGAGCAGTCCGTAGGGCAGGTCGAGCCCCAGCACGTCCAGCAGCGCGGGAATGTCCTTGTAGATCAGCTGTTCCTGCAGCGTGATGCCCGACGTGAGCACCAGCACGGTGCTGTTGTTCGCCACGGCCCACCGCATGGCGGGGACCAGCATCGCGTAGGTTTTGCCGACGCCCGTGGGCGCTTCCGCCGCCAGAAGACGCCGGTCCGACTGCAAAAAATTCTCTATTTTTTCAGCCAGTTCGCGCTGCTGCCGGCGATATTCGAAATTCGGAAGGCGCGCGTTGAGAATCCCTTCGGGACCGAAAAAATCTTCCATGCGATCACCGTGTTTTTCTGAATAGAATAGGCGGAGTTTTTCAAAGCGCTCCAGGAAGATATTTTACAACGAATCGGACCGTTTGGCCTCCATTCCCATTTTATTGTTTTTCTGGTAGAATATCATTTGTCTGTTGCGAATAAACCACGGTCCGTGGTAGAATTCTTATCGTTTAACCGGAGGAGGTGAACCGAATGCCCAACAAGAAGTCCGCTATCAAGCGCGTCCGCACTTCTGAGAGAAACCGTCTTTACAACCGCTACTGGAAGAGCCGCTGCAAGACCGCCATGAAAAAGGTCCTCGCCACCGTCCAGAACGGCGATGCCGAAGCCGCCGTGCTCCAGCTCAACGCGGCCCAGTCCGTGTTCGACAAAGCCGTTGTCAAAGGCGTGCTCCATCGCAATACAGCCGCCCGCAGAAAGGCCCTGATGACTGCGAAGGTCAAGTTCCTCTCCGCCGAAAAGCCCGCCGAATAAGTTTCAACGACCATAAAAAACGCCGCCGGAAGATGAATGAACGTCTTCCGGCGGCGTTTTTGTCCTTTCGATTTTCGGCCTTTATCCCGCGGCGCGGGACATGACGGCGAGAAGGAGCTTTTCCAGCCCTTCCCAGCCTTCGCCCTCGCCGCTGCGCTCGCTCCAGGACAGGCGGATCAGCTCGCCCAGCCACAGCGACAGGAGTTCGGGGCCGTAGGTCTGCGCCATGGCGCGGGCCATCTTTGTCTGAAAATTGGTGAGATGCACCGCTCCCGCCCCGGCATCGCCCAAGCGAGCCGCGAACATGGCGCCGCGCACGCGCTTATGCACCGCCGCAAGCGCGGGGATCAGTTCGCCTTCCTCGCGCAGGACCGCGAGGCTTTTCACGGCGGCGGCGACGTCGGCCTTGGCGACGGCGTCGAGCAGGTTGAGCACGCCTTTGCCGCCTTCGTCCATGGAGAGGGAATTGACCTGCTGCACCGTGATGCGCTTGTTCGGCGCCGCTTTGGCCAGCTTGTCCACCTCGCTGCGCAGCTCTTCCTCGTCTTCGATCCACTCCGCCAGCAGCGCCGCCGCCGCCGCGTCCAGAGAGCAGCCCGAAGCGCGGGCAAGCCTTTGCAACCAGCCGACACGCTGGTTCGGCCAATAAGGCGCCGCTTCATAGGATACGGAAAAGGCCGTTTCGAAAACGTCGCCCAGTTCCTTCTGCAAAGGTTTGTCGGAATGGATCAGAAAGATCACGTCGGCGTCGCCGCGCTCGACATATTTTTTGTACGTGTCGGGCAAAACGCCCAGCGACCGGCCGTCGTCGACCTCGAAAATCCGCCGGGGGGCGAAGAGGCTCGGCGTCAGAGCCTCTTCGAACAGATCGGGCCACGCGGCTGTTTCCAGACGCCGGTCCAGCGCGTAGCCTTTCTTTTCGTAAGCGGAGAGCGTTTCCGCGCGAAGGCGGGGCTGAGCGCCCGCCGGCGCCGCGATGAGCACCAGCGCGGGCATTTACTTCACCACCAGATTGACCAGCTTTCCGGGAACGACGATGGTCTTGACGATCGTCTTGCCCTCGAGACGCCGTTTGACCGCCTGGTCGGCCATGACGGCGGCCAGCAGCGCGTCTTTGTCCAACCCGGCCGGCAGTTCGAGTTTCTCGCGCACTTTGCCGCTGAACTGCACGGGCACCGTCACCGTCTCGCTGACAGTCAATCTCTCGTCATACTCCGGCCACTTCGCCAGCGACACGCACGGCGCGTTGCCGATCTTGGCCCACAACTCTTCGGCCAGATGCGGCGCATAAGGCGACAGCAAACGGGCGAAGACGTCCATCATGCCGCGGTAGCACACGTCGGCCTTGCCGGCTTCGTTGACCAGCACCATCATCTGCGAAATGGCGGTGTTGAAGTTCAGCGTCGCCGTATCGTCGCTCACCTTCTTGATGGTCCGGTGCAGCGTCTTTTCCAGTTCGGCCGGCACCGGCTCGTCGCTGAGGGGCTTTTCGCCCAGCTTCCAGACCTTTTCGAGGAAGCGGTACACGCCTTGAAGCCCCTGCGTGGACCAAGGTTTGGACATCTGCAGCGGCCCCATGAACATCTCGTACAGCCGCAGCGAATCGGCGCCATAGTTCTTGACGATCTCGTCGGGGTTGATGACGTTCTTGAGCGACTTCGACATCTTGGCGACGACGCGCTCCAGCTTCACGCCGGTCCCCTTTTCGACGAACGTGTCGGGAGCGGGGTCCTCCACCTGATCGACGGCGACCAAAGATTTGTCGGGACGCTGATAGGCAAAGGACGTGATCATGCCCTGGTTGACGAGGCGGGCAAACGGTTCGTCCGTGTTGACCAGGCCAAGATCGTAGAACACTTTGTGCCAGAAGCGGGCGTACAGCAGGTGAAGCACGGCGTGTTCGGCGCCGCCTACGTACAGATCGACCGGCATCCAGTAGTCGATGGTGTCGCGAGCCGCGAATTCCTTGTCGTTGTGCGGGTCAAGGAAGCGCAAATAATACCAGCACGAACCGGCCCACTGAGGCATGGTATTGGTCTCGCGTTTGGCGGGAGCGCCGCAGACGGGGCAGGTCGTGTTCACCCATTCTTCCACGTTGGCTAACGGCGACTCGCCGGTACCGGTCGGTTCATACTTCTTCACCTCGGGCAGCAGCAGAGGCAGCTGCTCCTCGGGAACGGGGACGGTGCCGCAGTGCGGGCAGTGGATCAGCGGCATCGGTTCGCCCCAGTAGCGCTGGCGCGAGAAGATCCAGTCGCGCAGCTTGTAGTTGACGGCTTTTTTGCCTTTGCCATGCTCTTCCAGCCACGCAATGACCGCATCGATTGCCTCCTGCATGCCAAGACCGTCGAGGAAACCGGAATTGACGTGGGGACCGTCGCCTTCGTAAACTTCTTCCTGCACGTCCACGTTGCCTTTCAGGACTTCGACGATGGGCAGGCCGAATTTCTTGGCGAACTCCCAGTCGCGGCCGTCGTGCGCCGGCACGGCCATGATGGCGCCGGTGCCGTAGGAGATCAGCACGTAGTCGGAGATCCAGATCGGCACGCGCTGCTCGTTCAGCGGGTTGACCGCATACGCGCCGGTGAAGACGCCGGTCTTGTCCTTGTTCAGCTCCGTTCGTTCGAGCTCCGATTTGAGCGACGCCTCGCGCACGTATTCCCGCACCGCTTCGCGGCACGCGGAGGTCGTGATCTTCTCCACCAGCGGATGCTCCGGCGACAGCACCATGTAGGTAACGCCGAAAAGCGTGTCGGGGCGGGTCGTATAAACCTTGAGATCGCCGTGCCCCCCCTCGATCTCGAAGGTCACTTCAGCGCCGACGCTCTTGCCGATCCAGTTGCGCTGCATGATTTTGATCGGCTCGGGCCAGTCGAGCTTGTCCACATCGTTCAACAGGCGCTCGGCGTAATCCGTGATCTTCAGCACCCACTGGCGCAGGTTGCGGCGGTAGACCTGATGTCCGCAGCGCTCGCAATGTCCTTCCTTGACTTCCTCGTTCGCCAGTCCCGTCTGGCAGGAAGGACACCAGTTGATGGGGATCTGCGCCTCGTAGGCCAGCCCCTTCTTGAACATCTGCAAGAACAGCCACTGCGTCCACTTATAATATTCGGGATCGCAGGTGGAGACCTCGCGGTCCCAGTCGTAGCTGAACCCCAACGATTTGATCTGAGCGCGGAAAATGTCGATGTTCTTCTCCGTCGTCACCTTGGGATGAGTGCCCGTCTTGATGGCGTAGTTCTCGGCCGGCAGTCCGAAAGAGTCGAATCCCATCGGGTGCAGCACGTTGTAGCCGTTCATGCGCAGATAACGGCAGTAGATATCCGTCGCCGTATAGCCTTCGGGATGCCCCACGTGAAGCCCGGCTCCCGAAGGATAGGGGAACATGTCCAGAACGTAACGCCGCTTATCGGCGGGGACCGAAGGGTCTTCCACAGTCTTGAAGGTTTTGTGCTCGTCCCAGTAGTCTTGCCATTTTTTTTCAATCGACTTGAAATCGTATTCCATGCAGAAGCTTCCTCCTCGAAAATTCTTGCGCACAAGAAAAAAATCACTGCGATTATAGCAGTTTTTCGGGATCTGTTCACAAAATTTTGAAAAACTATGGCTCAACCACACTGGCGCGGGTCAGCGCTTCGCTGACCGAAAGCACGCGGATCAGCTCGATTTCGGCGTCGAGCTGCGGCTTCTCCTCGCGGGAACTGACCACGGCGCGTTTGAAGCCCAGCCGCGCCGCCTCGCGCAATCTCTGCGCCAGACCGGAAACGGGACGCACTTCGCCGGCCAGTCCGACCTCGCCGATCAGGCAGCACTCGGGCAGGACGTTCCGCCCCGTCAGCGCCGAAGCCATCGACGCCGCCAGCGCCAGATCGGCGCCGGGATCGTGGATCTCCAGCCCGCCGGCGACGTTGCAGTAAATGTCGTCGCGCAGCGAGGGCAAGGCACAGCGGCTCTGCAGCACCGCCAGCAGCATGCCGATCTTGTTGGCGCCGAGGCCGATGCCGGCGCGCTTGGGGTAGGCGAAACTGCTTTGGCTCGCCAGCGTCTGGATTTCGGCCACCAGCGGACGCGAGCCTTCCATGATCACGGTCATGACGACGCCCGACACAGCGCCGTCGGAACGGTTCCAATAGAGATAGCTGGGATCGGGCACTTCCGCCAAGCCGTCGCTGCGCATCTCGAAAATGCCCATCTCGTCGGTGCCTCCGTAACGGTTCTTGCTGGCCCGCAGCGTGCGGTACACCGACGAATTGTCGTCGGCGAACATGATCACCGCGTCCACCATGTGCTCCAGCAGCATGGGGCCGGCGATGCGCCCTTCCTTGGTAATGTGTCCGACGAGCACCATGGGGATGCCGTGTTCCTTGGCATAGTTGACGCAAACCTGCGCCGTGGCGCGCACCTGCGTGGGCGTGCCCGGCCAGCCTTCGGCCTGCGAAGTGCGCATGGCCTGCACGCTGTCCACGACGATCAGGCTGTGATCCTTCGCCAGCGCCAGGGCGTCGTCGACGACCGTGTGACAGCAGACGTCGAGCCCGTCGTGAAGGATCCTCAGCCGTTTGGCGCGCAGCCCCAGCTGCGACGGCGACTCTTCGCCGGAGATATAGAGCACGCGCCGCCCCGTCGACGAAATGTGACCGCAGACTTGCAGCAGCAGCGTCGATTTGCCGATGCCGGGCTGGCCGCCCAGCAGCACGACGCCGCCGGGCACCCAGCCGCCGCCCAGCACGCGGTCCAGCTCGCCGAAACCGGAGGCGAGCCGCTGAGGCGGTTCCAGCGTGCTGATGTCCACCGGCGTGAGGATCTTCGCCGTGCCGGCGGCCGCCATGCTGGGCGCGACGGGGATCTCCTCTTCCAGGGTGCCCCAGGCGCCGCAGCGCGGGCACTTGCCCGAAGGGACCAGGGAAACGTAGCCGCATTCGATGCAGCAGTACCGCTTGCCGTCTTTTTTCGCCATGGTTCCTCCTTCGCCTCTGACGGCGCGCTAACGCTTGTAGCCGATGATCCGGTTCAGCAGATCGCGGCGAGCTTCGATGTCTTCCGCCGTCTCGACGCCCGCCGGCGGGAAGCCGTCGATCACGCCGGCGATACCGCGCCCCTGTTCGGTCTGAGCGACGATGATCTGCGGCGGGTTAGCCGTCGCCGCGAAAACGCGGCACACTTCCTGACAGTTTTTGACGCGGTCCAGCACGTTGAGCGGGTACGCCTTGCGCAGAGCGATGAAGAACGTGTGTCCGCAGGCGATCGCCCGGGCGTTCTTGACGGCCAGATCGACCATCTCCTGATTATTGCCTTCGTAGCGGATCTTGCAGTCGCCCGACGCTTCGCAGAAGGCCACGCCGAACTCCATGCCCGGCGCCGAAGTCGCCATGACCTCGTAAAGGTCCTCCGCCGTCTTGATGAAGTGGCTCTGTCCGACGATCACGTTGCAGTCCGAGGGAAATTCCGTCTGTACGATGTGCCATTGAATGTCCGCCATTGTATTCTCCTCCGTTTCAAGCGTTTTTTTGAGAGCTTGTTCAATCATACAACTTCAGCCGTGAAATCGCGACAAAAAAATATCCCGCGTCAGGACGCGGGATATTTTTCGTATCAGAGTTACTTCTTTTTCTTTAGCTCATTGATGACGTCGGCGGTGAGATCGACGCCGCCGAACTGAACGGCCTGTGAGTCGAGAACCACGTCGCAGCCCTTGTTCTTGGCCACGGTGCGGACGGCCTGGCGGATCTCCTTGTAAATGGGTTCCTTGAGCTTCATCTCTTCCTGCGCGGCTTCGCGGCGTTTGGCTTCGATCGTCTCGGCGCCTTTCTTCTTGTCGGTAACCTTTTCGAGAGCGCTTTTCAGCTCCTGCTCCTTGGAACGATACACCGCTTCGATCCTCTTGCTGACCTGCGCAAAGCTGGGATGATTGAAAAGGATCCTCTGCATGTCGGCTACGCCGATCTTCGTATCGGCGTAAGCCGCGCCGGCGATGACCAGCGTCAGAGCCGCAAGCAGTGTAAAGACATGGAAAAACTTCTTCATTTGGTAATTCCTCCTTGGTTCATTCTGATTGACCGCGATTATTGTACTGCAAAGACGCCGTCCCGTCCAGACGACGGCTCGACGTACGCCGCCGCTCCCCGACGACGGCTTATTGTACCATCAATCGACTCTCTGCGCACGTTTGCCTGTTTTCTGATAAAATTAAGAAACAAATTTTATTAAAATTCGTCCGAGGTAAAAGAATTTGAACTTCGATCCCTGATACAACACGCTGGTCAGCGCCACCGAGCCAAGCGCCGACGACTGCGTCGCCGCTTGGCAGCCTTTATCCGGCAGCCCGACCGCAAAAGCGAAGAGACCGTCTTATACTGTTTCTTGACTAAAAACTAAAATCTCGAACAGCAAAAGAACGCAAACCACCGCGGAGAAACCGGACGGAGAAAAAATGAAACGTGACTTTCCGCGAACGAAAGATCCCCGATCGGGAGACGCGTTTTTTGCGCGTCCCCCGCTCGGGGATCCTTCGTTCCGTTTTTCCCGTTTCGGCCGTTACTTCGCTTCCGCAGGCGCCTGTTCCGGCC